>JAUWOH010000214.1 GCA_030612225.1 Desulfobacteraceae bacterium | reverse complement strand
GCATCAGTGTCAGGTGGCGTCGGCATGGGAACCTTAAAAAACTCTATTCCTTCTTCCTCCAGTGTCTTTTCTTCTTCTTTTGTGCTTACTCCCCTGATATTTCTCGGCTCAACGGTCCCATAGTGTATTTTAAGCGCCTCTTTGGCAAAATTGCAGCCAACATCATCAAAATTCTTTTGTACAAAATCGACTATCTTCATACCTATTTTATCAAGTTCGGCCTGTTTTGTAGAAAAACTTGCCGGATTTTGTGATGATTTTATGGCAAAGGTGGAAGGAATCCTTGAAACACTGGTATCATTACAAACAGGACATATAACAAGTCCTCTTTTTTGCTGGTCGTCATATGCCTGTCCATCTTCAAACCAGCCTTCAAAAGCATGACCGGAAGAACATTGCAAATCGTAAGCAATCATAAAATAAAACCTTTTTATAAAAAAATTGTTGCTATTTTATTTATTTATCATATCTTTTGATTTTTTTAAAGAAATTAATGACAGATTCGATGTTATTTACAAAGCGTTCGATATAGAATAAGGTTCATTTTAATTTAGTCAATTTTTAAATTTATAAAGAGAGAACCGATTATGAAGCATATTATTAAATCATTTGTTTTCACTGGAATTTTATTGGTTTTGTTTTCAGCTCCTATCCTGGCTGAAACCATGTATGTCTCAGACGTTTTAAAATTAACAGTACGAACCGGCAAGGGGCAAGACTATAAAATAATATCGGTCATCCAGTCCGGCCAGACTGTTGATGTGCTGCAACCAGAGGATAAGTGGGCTTTGGTTCGGCTTGATGACGGTAAAGAGGGCTGGGTTTTAACCCGATATCTAACCAGCAAAATAACAAACAATGTTAAATTGCAATGGCTTCAAAAAAAGCACAAAACACTTACGGTTCAGGCGACCACCCTGCTGGAAGAAAATACAAAGCTTAAAAAGGAAAACAAAGAAATAGACTCTTTGCTGAGAAAAGCCGATAAGTCCGTTGAAGAGATTAATAAATCTTATGACA
The DNA here is from genome assembly GCA_030612225.1 of Desulfobacteraceae bacterium. Taxonomy (GTDB): domain Bacteria; phylum Desulfobacterota; class Desulfobacteria; order Desulfobacterales; family JAUWMJ01; genus JAUWMJ01. The sequence continues at coordinate 4,892 of JAUWOH010000214.1, read as the reverse complement.
CTCTCAAAACAGAGTCTGCCGACTATATTAAATTAAAATCAAAATACACAAAAGCAGCTTCACAGCTTGCTGAATATGCAGTAAAGTCCGAACTACTCGAAAAAGAATTAACAAAACTTGAATTCAAGCGAACTATCAGGTGGTTTTTAGCAGGTGCAGGTGTGCTCCTTCTTGGTTTTTTAATAGGCTTCACGGCTAAGCGCCAGCGCCGAAGAACAACTTTGCGATAGAGCTTCTTAATCTGCAAATCTGAAGATTATTTATTCAGGGGCGTATAGGCTTTTGCAAAAACACTTTTTTACGAAACGCTTTAATCGCGCCTGATGCGGGACTACCTGATGAATTCGTAAAAGTCGACCCCCCTTATCCCTTGACGGGAGAGGGCTGGGATGAGGGTGAATAAGGGGAGGGGAAATCAGACTTTTTACGATATCATCAACCTTGATATGGAAATAAAAACCGATATTTTAATAATTGGAAGCGGAATAGCAGGTCTTTCATTTGCCTTAAAGGTTGCAGAGTTCGGGAATGTTGCATTAGTAACCAAAAAAGAAGCCATGGACAGCAACACCAATCTGGCTCAGGGAGGAATTGCGTCCGTTTTTGGCAGCCAAGACTCTTTTGATCTTCACCTTCAGGACACACTTACTGCCGGGGACGGTCTTTGCAACATGGATGTTGTAAAGATGGTTGTCAAAAACGGTCCGGATAGGATCCGTGAGTTGATAAACCTGGGTGTACAGTTCAATTTATCCAGAAAAAAATCTGCAGCGTCAACTCCGCCTGAATTTGACCTTGGACGGGAGGGAGGGCATTCACAAAATCGTATAGTTCATGCTCAGGACATGACAGGAAAGGAAGTTGAAAGAGCTCTGCTAAATCGCATTAAAGATCACAAGCGTATCAGCCTGTATGAAAATCATATCGCAATTGATCTTATCACATGCTCCACCCGAATGAAAAGAGGGCTTGTTACAACGACTCATGAAGACTATTGTTGCGGCGCATATGTCCTTGACAGAAAAACCAATATAGTAAAGACTTTTTCCGCCCATATAACACTTCTTGCTGCCGGAGGCAGCGGGAAGGTGTATCTTTACACCAGCAATCCCGACATTGCCACAGGAGATGGAATCGCAATGGCCTACAGGGCTGGAGCAACAGTGGCAAACCTTGAATTTGTTCAGTTCCATCCAACCTGTCTGTACCACCCGGAGGCTAAAAACTTTCTGATTTCAGAAGCCGTTAGAGGTGAAGGTGGAATTCTCATCGATTCTGCAGGGAACCCTTTCATGGAAAAATATGATCCTCAAAAGGATCTTGCATGCCGCGATGTGGTTGCTCGTGCAATCGACACCGAACTTAAAAAAAGCGGGGATGATTTTGTATTTCTCGATATATCACATAAAAAATCCGATTTTATAAAAAAGCGTTTCCCGAATCTATATGAAAAATGCCTTTATTTTGGTATTGATATGACAAGCGAAGCGCTTCCTGTTGTCCCTGCGGCCCATTATATGTGTGGAGGTGTTACAACCGACATATTTGGTCAGACAGATATTCAAAGGCTTTATGCTATTGGAGAAACTGCATGTACCGGACTTCACGGAGCCAACAGGCTTGCCAGCAACTCTCTGTTGGAAGCAATTGTCTATGCAGACAGAGCTGCAGTTCATGCTGTAAAAAATTTAAAATCATTGGAGCTTAAATCAACTCTCGCTCCCCCTACCTGGGATGAAGTAGGTACAACGGACAGTGATGAGCTTATCATGGTTACACATGGCTGGGATGAAATCAGGAGATTGATGTGGAACTATGTTGGAATCGTCAGATCGGATAAACGCCTGGCCAGGGCCAAAAGACGTATTGAAATTATTCAAAGCGAAATCAGAGAGTATTACTGGAATTTCAAGGTAGCGGCAGACCTTATTGAGCTGAGAAATATTGCTATTGTTGCAGAACTTATTATAAAATGTGCAATGCACAGAAAGGAAAGCCGCGGACTCCATTATAATATTGAATATCCATCTCATGATGATAAGAGGTGTAAGAAAGATACAGTTTTACGAAGGTCGTTTGTGGGGTAAGAGGAGCAGCCCTGCGGGCTTTGAGGAGCGGCCTGCGGCCTTGATGAGCGTCACTACGTGACTTGAAGAGCGGTCTTTTGGGCTTCAGTCTGTGCTTTTAAGCTACGCCTTGACAAGTCGCCTCTGGCTTCAGGCTACGCTTCCAAGCTACGCCCTGACAAGACGCCGTGACAAGCGGCCTTGAGTTTTTGCCTTAAGCGAAGCGCTCCTCAAACGTAGTGATCTTCAAGCGACCCGTCTTCGCTTTCAGCTACGCCGTGGCAGGGAGCAGTCTTTGAGCGAAGCGCTCATTTTGTTCGGTTTATTTTAATTAGGAAAAAATTATGTTCAACCAAATTATTATATTAATAATCCTTCTTTTTTTATCAGGATTTTTTTCTTCAGCGGAAACAGCTCTTTTTTCCATAAGCAAAGCAAAAGCCAGGCATCTCGCTAAAGAAAAAGGGAGGGTCAATGCGCTGATAAAAAAAATGAAAGATGATCAACATAAGCTTTTAGCTACAATTCTGATTGGTAATAATGTTGTTAATGTAGGGGCATCTGCGCTGGCAACAGCAATTACCATAAATATTGTTTCAAGTAATGCGGTAGGTATTACTACCGGAATTATGACGCTGCTTATTTTAATCTTTGGCGAGATATTTCCGAAATCGATTGCAACAAGAAACAACATCCTTATTGCAAGGCTCGTGATATTTCCTATTTACTGGCTATCAATTATCTTTTTTCCGATTATAGTTTTTCTTAGTTTTATTCCCAGACTTACAGGAAAAATCAAGGGGAAGCCGAAAATAACGGAAGAAGAATTAATGACTTTTGTCGAGGTCGTAGAAGAGGAAGGAGAGATAGGGAAAGAAGAAAAAGAATTTATTCATAATATCTTCGAATTTGATGATACCAATGCTTCAGAGATAATGACCCCTAGAGGCGACATGTTTGTTGTCGAAGCTGACAAAAAACTCAAGATAGAAGAAATAGTCAAGCCTGGATTTACTAGAATTCCGGTAATTGAAGAAGATATAGATCATATTATCGGCATTTTGAACATAAAGGATCTCTTTATGCGTCTGCCTGCATGCGATGAAGCAATTGATGTCAGAAAGATAATGCGTAGGCCTTATTTCATTCCGGAATACATAAAGCTCGATTCACTCCTTCACCAGTTTAAAAAAAGAAAAGACCATTTAGCGATTGTTGTAGATGAACATGGAGGTGTATCCGGACTGATAACACTTGAGGATGCGCTTGAAGAAATTGTCGGAGAAATAAGCGATGAAACAGATAAATATGAACCGCATATTACACTAATAAAAAAAGACGAATGGATTGTTTTAGGCAAGTCTGATATTGACGAAGTGAACGAGAAAATAGGTATGAACATACCGGATTTAAAGGAATATGACACTTTTTCCGGATATGTTCTTGATCAAATTGAAAGAATTCCCCAAGAGAAGGAAGAGATCCAAATCGGAGACTTTACAGTTATCGTAAAGGAGATGGATGGCAACAGAATAAAAAAGTATATAGTTAAAAAGACGCGAGACCTTTGAAAAATGGTAATTTTCGAAGTCTGCGCTTATCTGTTCGAGTTCAAGGAAGGCTAAAATTTCAACCACAGGAATATATTTGATATTTCGAGGATGGAAATTTGAGCCTGTTGACAAATCCCGCTCATCGGGGACGCAGAAATCGGGCGAAAAGTGCCGTTTCGAAGTCTGCGCTTATCTGCAAAGGTCTCGACGCATAACCCTTAGCATCTTAGGTTTCTTAAATTCAAAATTGAGTAACATTTTAACGTTCTGAATGCGCATTTTGGTGAATGCTCATTTGATCATATTTTTCAATTGCTAAATTAATTCAAGAAAATGCAAAGAATTGCCGATGATGAGAAAAGGTAACTACTCACGTAGTCAGGCTGAAGCTGTTTAAACTGCACGCGGCGCAAGCGCATGCAGCCTTCAGCTTATCCACCTGAGTTACGAGAAAAGAAGGTTAAGGTATGAATGAGAAAATTAAAATGACATTATTTGCAGTTTTTTTCTTCACCACAGGTTTAATCGCCGCTTTTTCAAGTGATAACATGGTTTACGGCGATATCGTAGGACCTGATGTGGAAATACCGGAAACTGCTGCTTCTTTTCCGGCTGTTCAAGATTTTTCGTTGCCTAGAACTTTATCTCTTTGTGGCGAAATGATACCTCTTGAAAATCCTCATGTATGGGAAATGCTTGACCGGGAATTTAATATAACAGTATGGGATCGGGCACAGGTTTTTATGTATTTGAAACGGGCCGGTAGGTACTTCCCGTATATTGAAAAAAAGCTTTCCGAAGCCGATATGCCTATGGACTTAAAGTACCTTGCCGTGGCGGAAAGCGCCTTGCTGACATACTCTCAATCACGTAGCGGAGCAAGAGGGATCTGGCAGTTCATGAAACTTGCTGCTCGAAGTAACGGTCTTAGACGGGATAAGATTGTGGATGAGCGCTTGAATTTTGAGTATTCCACCAATGCGGCCATTAAGTACTTAAAATATCTTAAGCGCAAATTCAACACATGGCCGCTCGCTCTTGCCGCATATAATGGTGGTGAAACACGCATCAGAAGAGCAATTCGTGAGCAAAAAACCAGTGATTACTACAGACTTAATCTGCCATTGGAGACGGAACGATATATTTTCAGGATTGCAGCAATTAAAATAGTAATGGAAAATCCTGCCCGGTACGGGTATAATCTTTATAGTGAAAGTATATACCGACCCTCTAAACATGATGTAGTGTCGGTCGATATAAAAAACCAGGTTCA
>JAUWOH010000114.1 GCA_030612225.1 Desulfobacteraceae bacterium | reverse complement strand
CTTGAAGACAAACAAAATATGCAAAATCGGCATCGGCAGGACATTTCAGGTGGTAAAACCATTAGGCCGATTATCGGTTCTGGACAATGTAATCGCCGCAGCCTTTTCCAAGGATAAAACCAAGCATGAGGCTCGTGATGTAGCTATGGAGACCCTGGAATTATGCGAGCTGGTGCACCGAAAAGATGTGATAGCTAGAAGCCTTCCCATTGGAGAGCGAAAGCGTCTTGAAATTACCCGGGCAATGGCAACTCGGCCGGAACTATTACTTCTCGATGAGACAGCGGCCGGCCTGAATCCCACTGAACTTGATGCTGCCATCGATCTAATCAAGAAAATTCGTGATAAAGGGGTAACCATCATTATTGTAGAGCATATCATGAAGGTTATTATGACCATATCCGACCGTATCCATGCCATTAATTTCGGTCAGACCATTGCTGAAGGAATCCCTAAAGAGGTGTCCAATAACAGGGCGGTAATCGAAGCTTACCTGGGAGAAGATTATGCTCAAAGTTAATAATATCGATGTATTCTATGGAGATTTACAGGTTCTGTGGGATGTCTCATTCGAAGTTCGTGAGGCCGAAATTCTAGTATTGATAGGTGCCAATGGCGCAGGAAAATCGACCACGATTAAAACTCTTTCCTCGCTGCTTACTCCTGCAAAAGGAACCATCGAATTTGACGGCATTCGCCTCGATCATCAGGAACCGCATGAAATTATTCAGCTTGGCATTGTCCATGTTCCGGAAGGGCGGCGACTTTTTGCCGAGATGAGCGTAGAAGAAAACCTGATCATGGGATCTCTTTACGGAGAGGCAAAAAAAAAGAGATATGAAACCATGGAACATGTGTTTGAGCTTTTCCCGAGAATGAAAGAAAGAAGAAAGCAGATGGCAGGAACCCTTTCAGGTGGCGAACAGCAAATGGCTGCCATAGGAAGAGGCCTTATGTCCCTGCCGAAGATTATGATGTTTGATGAACCATCCTTAGGCTTAGCTCCCATCCTGGTCCAGGAAATTTTTGAAATGATCAAAAGAATCAAAGATGAAGGAGTAACAATTCTGCTTGTTGAGCAGAATGTAACCCAGACCCTTGCCATGTGTGACAGGGCCTATGTTCTGGAAAACGGACGTATCGTTCTTGGAGGAACAGGTTCAGAGCTTATGGAAAACGATCAGGTTAAGGAAGCGTTTTTGGGGATTTAGGAGCTCAGGAAAGAAACATCGACAATTTGTTGTCAATATCAGCTATACGGCTTTAAACTTAAAATTAGAAATTTGTTTTGAACCGCAGAATATCGAACAAGGAATATTGAATGTCGAAGTAAGGTATTCTATCATTTTTAATATTTAAAAGATAGCTTGCCGGGGCATAGCCGTAGGCGACGCTTGGAGCATAGCGATTCCACACTTCGTCATTCGAAATTCCTTGTTCAATATTCGATATTCAAATAGTTGTATCTCGTATTTGCAATATCTTTCAAATAACTAAATCATAACATCTATTACAGTGCCGGAAAGCGACATATTGTAGCTTTTTCTAATAAAAAACCATATTTTACATATCCATTTGATAGAACTGTTCCGGCTCGGTAATCGATTCGGGTTTTAGGTGTATCCAGAATCTTTTCCAATTCTTTTCGTTTCACATTATAACGTATACACCTATTTGTGTCCTGTTTCCTATATCCAAAAAGTCGATACTGCGTATTTTTGAATTTTCTTATCCTTTGTCACCAGCAACAATTTATTGCGGAATGCTTGAGCAATCAATAAACGATCAAAAGGATCTTTATGGTGGTCAGGTAATAAAGTTGAATCAATCATTTCTGATGATGTGGGATTAATCAATTTAATATTTGTATTGGAAAGTATTTCGTTTTTCCAACCATGAGTATCTTTCATTTCAATTTTTCCTTTTTTAACAAGCAAAGCGATTTCCCAAAAGGAAATGGGGGAAACGAAAATATTCCCTTTTTGTTCCTGCCTATCAAAGAATTTGATGAAGTCATCTGATACTGATTCTTTGTTGCTCCAAAAAATAAGTGCATGTGTGTCAAACAAATAAGAATCTTTTTTCAAATGTAATCCTCCCAAATATCTTCAATGGGTTTGATCAATTCATCCGGAGATACAAGTATCTTAGGCTTTACTTTCATATTTTTACGCCAGTTAGGTTTATGTAAAGGAAGCAAACGTGCAACCTCCTGATTATTACGCTGAATTATAATCGTCTCTCCCTGGGCAACTTTATCAAGTACATCAAACAGATTATTTCTTAGTTTTGTTGCTGTAATTCTGATCATACTTCCCTCCGGTTATAATCGCGAAAGGCCACGCACATATATTTATGTCAATGTACATCATAATTCCGGCTAATAATAAAATCAAGCACAAAATTACAAAACGGGCTATCCACTTAACGCAAGTCAATTATCCTTAATTCTTTGAATTTAAAGAGTATTTAACCATTTCTATGAAAAAAAAGCAAAAATTAAAAAAAGCAATATATTCAAATAGATATTTATTTTTAACTTGCGTCAAGTGGATAGCCCGTATTACAAAAAGGAAGTTTCAAAGGGAGATATAAAAGGAATCGGCAGCGAGCTTATGGAAAACGAACAGGTTAATGAAGCCTTTTAGGGATTTAGGCTCTAAGTACAACTCTATGAGTTACGAGTTGCGGGTTTAAAAAAAACCCATCGCTATTTGAAACCCGCAACTCGAAACCCGCAACCCAATTTTTACATATCCGTCTTATAGAACTGTTCCGGCTCGGTAATCGAACCGGGTTTTGGAGTATATTCGGTGGGAACAGTCCCTTCCTTGAAGCATTCAAAAATCGTTTCTTCAGACTCAGGAATAGGCAAAAGACCTGTTTTCGCATCGATCTGGGAAAAGACAACACCTTTCGGCACCTGAAAAATTCTTACCGGTTTTTTATCAAGTGTGCGTTTCATAAAACCAAGCCAGATCGGACATGCTGCCTTGGAACCGGTTTCATATACCCCCAGGGAACTTTCCTCGTCAAAGCCTACCCATGTTCCGGTTATGTAACGCGGAGTGTATCCCACAAACCAGGCATCAAACAGGTCGTTGGTTGTCCCTGTCTTGCCGGCTGTCGGCCTGCCCAAAGCTTTGGCCCTCCAGCCGGTTCCATGTTGGACTACGCCTTCGAGGAGGTTGGTCATCATATAGGCAGTTGCCTTTTCTATTGCCTTCTCCTTTGTCGGGGCGGACTCTTCAAGCACGTTCCCGTCTCGATCAATAATTTTTGTAATAAAAACCGGCTCAACAAGGTAGCCGGAATTGTTAAAAACCGAATATGCGTTGACAAGCTCAAGTAGAGAAACACCTGAAGAACCCAGGGCTATGGAAAGATCTCTGCTTAAATTGGAAGTAATGCCAAGCTTTCTTGCGTAATCTCTTGCATAATCTATTCCTATGTCCTGCAGGATTTTTATGGTTACGACATTGCGGGATTTTGCAAGAGCTGTTCGAAAAAGGGTGGGCCCGTAAAATTTTTTCCCATAGTTTTTAGGCTTCCATTTTAAATCCTGTTCTTCATCTTTAAACACGATGGGGGAATCGATTATCGTGGTTGCCGGTGTATACCCCATATCGATTGCTGCAGCGTATATTATGGGCTTAAAGGCAGAACCAGGTTGCCGCCTTGATTGTATGGCCCTGTTAAACTGGGTTTCTCTGGCATCACGACCACCTATCATTGCCTTTACATGACCTGTTCCAGCCTCTAAACACAAGAGAGCCCCTTCAGCTTTTGGAATCTGTTCCAGTGCAAGACTCCACAACTCACTGTCTTTATTTTTATCCTTTAGTTTTACCAGTATGACATCGCCTTCTTTTAGGACTCTGCCGGGATGTTTAACAGCGTTTTCGCGATATGGAATGTCAGGGTTGGGCTTTCTTGCCCAATCCATATCTGCAATTTCAATAACGCCCCGGGCGTCACCCAGCCGGATGGTAGTTGTATCGTTTTTATTATCAACCTTTATTACAACACCTTCTACTGTATTTCCTTTTTCAATGGGAGTTTCATCGAATTCGATCTGAAGTTCTTTTGAAAATGCTTCGATTTCTTCTTTTCTCAGATGTTTCAGGGGGCCTCTATAGCCCTGCCGTTTATCAAGAGCTTTGAGACCTTTTTCGATTTCTTCCCGTGCATATTTTTGCATCTCAATATTTACGCAGGTATAGATTTTGAGGCCTTCCCTGTACAAAATTTCAGGACCATATTTTTTTTCTATATACCGTCTGACATGTTCTGTATAAAAAGGAACCTTTTCAATATACCAGTTTCGCCTCGGTTGAATATCGAGCTGTACGTTTATGGCGCTTGTAGCTTGAATATTGGTAATATACCCTTCGGCAACCATACGGTTTAAAACGTAGATCTGGCGCTGTTTTGCTTTTTCAGGGAATCTGAAGGGGGAATACCGGCTGGGTGCCTGTGGCAGACCTGCCAAAATAGCACATTCGGCAAGATTTAATTCTTTGGCGGATTTCCCAAAATAATTTTCGGAAGCTGCCTCCACGCCGTAGGCTGCATGTCCCAGATAAATCTGATTTAAATATAAATAAAGAATCTCCTGCTTGGAAAAAGTTTTATCAATCCGATAGGCAAGTATGGCCTCTTTTATTTTCCTGTTATAACTTCTTTCCGGACTCAAAAAGAACGATTTGGTGACCTGCTGTGTAATTGTGCTGCCCCCCTGAACAATTTCACCGGCTTCAAGATTTTTTATAAAGGCTCTGACAATACTGAAAAAATCTACCCCCTGGTGCTTATAAAATCTTGCATCTTCTGAAGCAATGAATGCCTCAATCAGCATGTCCGGCATTTCCGACAAAGGAACCACAACTCTGCGCTCATGATAAAGCTCAGCAATTTTTCTATTGTCGTCGGAATATATCTCTGTTATTATAGAAGGATGATAATCGGTTAAAGAAGAAATTTTAGGAAGATCTTTGCTTAAATAAAAATAAACTATAACTGATGTCAGTACGCCGGATAAAAACAGGATAACAGCAGCTAAAATTAAATATTTAAAAATTTTCTTCAAGTTTCCGCCATCTTCGTGCCTGGAACGCATTTTTAATATTTCACTGGTACTTCTTCGTTGAGACATGCTTGTGACACTCCCGTAACATAATTTTTATTTGGGCTTGTCCTACCAGACTTTAATCTATTAAGCAAGACACCGATAAATTTAAAAATAAATTGACTTTATGTACGGATACGGGTACTTCACAGATAATAGAAGCTATAATTGATGAACTCGTAAAAAGCTACAATATGCCGCGTTGTGACCCTGTAACTAAAAATACCTTGTCAACTATATCAAGAGGTTATGGTTTAGATATTTGAAAGATATTACAAATACGAGATACAACTATTTGAATATCGAATATCGAACAAGGAATTTCGAATGATGAAGTGTGGAATCGCTGCGCTCCAAGCGTCGCCTACGGCTATGCCCCGGCAAGCTATCTTTTAAATATTAAAAATGGCAGAATACCTTACTTCGACATTCATTATTCCTTGTTCGATATTCTGCGGTTCAAGGTTTTATTTTCGTTCCCGGACTGCATTTATAACATGTATTTACAAGAAAAGTGTCTTTTTCGACAGGCCTAATTCAAAATTTAAAGCCAAATTGGTAATTACTTTGGAAAATAGCAGTGTTCAACCATGACTTTGAGTCTTCAGTACCTTCTTTTCCCTTAACCTTGAACGTTGAATCGTGTCGAAGATCCCGCCAGGCGGGGAACCGGTGAACGGTCAAGGAATTATTTTTTATGATAAAACTTGATTTTAAAAAAACCGGTGGACTGATACCTGCAATTGTCCAGGACTATGAAACAGGTGAAGTATTGATGCTTGCATATATAAATAAAGAAGCTTGGGAAGCTACTCTTTCTACAGGAAAAGCAACTTATTTCAGTCGAAGTCGGCAAACATTGTGGATAAAGGGTGAAACTTCCGGGAATATGCAGATTATCAGAGAAATCAGGATTGATTGTGATAATGACACGGTCATTTTTAAGGTAGAACAGATCGGCGGTGCTGCCTGCCACAAAGGATATAGAAGTTGTTTTTATAAGAAATTTAAAGATGGAGCTGTAGAAGTAACTGAAAACCGGGTCTTTGACCCGAAGGAGGTATATAATAAATGAAAGGCAAGTTAAAACTCGGGCTTCCTAAAGGAAGTCTTCAAAATGCGACCATTGCACTATTCAAACGTTGCGGATGGAAAATTAATGTCAATGGACGAAGTTATTTCCCTGAAATAAATGATGATACAATAGAATGTGCGATCTGCAGGGCACAGGAGATGTCCCGCTATGTTGAAAACGGCACACTTGACGCCGGGCTTACAGGCAAGGACTGGATAGCCGAAAACAGTTCTGATGTACATGTAGTGGAAGACCTTATTTATTCCAAGGTAAGCGCAAGACCTGCCAGATGGGTTCTTGCCGTTCCATACGATTCAAAGATCAAGAAAATAGAAGATCTTAAGGGAAAAAAAATAGCAACAGAACTTGTTGAATTTACAAAAAATTATTTTTCGAAGAAACATATTAATGTAAATATTGAATTTTCCTGGGGAGCTACCGAAGCAAAAGTTGTATCAGGACTTGCTGATGCCATTGTAGAGGTTACAGAGACCGGAAGCACCATAAAGGCTCACGGCCTGCGTATTATACATGAGTTGATGCAGACAAATACCCAGCTTATTGTCAACCACGAGGCGTGGAAGGTTCCGGATAAAAGAGAAAAGGTTGAGCAGATTGCCCTTTTGCTTAAAGGCGCCCTTCTTGGAGAAAAACTTGTGGGTTTGAAAATGAATGTTCCGGAAAAGCAAATGGAAAAGGTTGTTGCCATGCTGCCGAGCTTAAATGCACCAACCGTAGCCCATCTATACCAGACAGACTGGTTTTCCGTTGAGATAATGGTTGATTCAGGTGTTGTAAGGGATCTTATACCGCAGCTTCTTAAAAACGGCGTTGAGGGCATTATTGAGTATCCTCTTAATAAGGTTGTATGATTTTATAAACAGCAATTTACAAACTTAAAAAGCAACTTGAGGTATAGGGTGATTAGATTTAAAATGGCTGACTGTTTGAGCGAATTAGTGAGCGTTAAAAAAGAACGACAATTAAAATAACATTTTTTATAGGCCAAACAATACCGGCGCAAGCTTGTTTTATATGAAAGGATTGCTCTAAATTCTTTCTTTACGCTCACTTATGCGCGAGTTTCAGACACTTTTAAATATAATTGCCCTATGCCTCAAGTTAACCTCATAATGAGTTTGTAAATTTCTGATAAAAGGACAAAAAAATGATTGCAAAACGAATAGACGAAATTACATCATTTATTGTCATGGATGTCCTTGAAAAGGCTCATGAGATGGAAAAATCAGGGACGCATATAATTCACCTGGAAGTGGGCGAACCTGATTTTGATACTCCGCAGTGCATTAAAGACGCTGCCTGCAAGGCGCTTGATGAAGGTCATACCCACTACACTCACAGCCTGGGCCTTCTTGAACTCAGAAATGCAATTTGTGAGTACTATTTATCCACCTACAAGGTCTCTGTTGACCCGGATCAGATTATTATAACGTCCGGCACTTCTCCTGCCATGTTCCTTTTATTCTCCGTACTGGTTGAAAAAGGTGATCAGGTTATTATTTCAGATCCCCATTATGCCTGCTATCCTAACTTTATCCGTTTTTTAGAAGGGGAAGTTGTTACAGTTGAAGTTTACCAGGAAGAGGGTTTTCAATACAGACCTGAAGAAATCAGTAAAAAGATCACGAACAAAACAAAGGCTATTTTAATAAACTCACCCTCTAATCCAACGGGAAACCTTTTATCTGAAAGCCGGATGAAGGCGATAGCTGGTTTTTCACCTTACATCATTTCAGATGAAATCTATCATGGCCTGGTTTATGAAGGAGTTGAGCATTCAATTTTAGAATATACGGATAATGCTTTCGTGCTAAACGGCTTTTCCAAACTGTATGCAATGACAGGCCTGCGGCTGGGATATCTTATTGCCCCAAAAGCGTTTATTCGCCCCATGCAAAAGCTTCATCAAAACTTTTTTATCTCTGCAAATTCCATGGTTCAAAAAGCGGGAATTGCTGCTCTTAAAGAAGCAGGAGATGATATCGAAAGAATGAGGAAGACATATAATGAACGAAGAGAATATATGATTAGGCGGTTAAAGGGGATGGGTCTCGGGATTACCGTTGAACCCACCGGAGCGTTTTATGTCTTTGCAAATGCCCGGCATGTATCCGACGATTCTTATAAACTTGCCTTTGATATACTTAAAAAGGCTCATGTGGGTGTAACACCCGGGATCGATTTTGGAAAAAACGGCGAAGGGTACCTCAGGTTTTCCTATGCAAACTCAATGGAGAACATCACCGAAGGAATGGACAGGTTGGAGAAATATCTTGATAATCAAATCTGCTGAATTTGTTACAAGCGCTGTTAAGCCATCCCAGTATCCTCCGGCTGTTTTGCCGGAGATCGCTTTTGCCGGGCGTTCCAATGTCGGCAAATCTTCCCTTATCAATACTCTCGTAAACAGAAAACGTCTTGTAAAAACCAGTTCTACGCCCGGTCGAACCCAGCTTATCAACTTTTTTAACATAAACGATGAGTTTTCTTTTGTAGATATTCCCGGATATGGATATGCAAAGGTTCCGGCGTCTGTTAAAAAAAACTGGGGACCTATGATTGAAACATATATTACAACGAGAAAGACGCTTAAAGGTGTAGTGCTGATTATGGATATCCGGCGTATCCCCAAGCAAGAAGAGATGAACATGCTCGACTGGCTCAATCACTA
>JAUWOH010000172.1 GCA_030612225.1 Desulfobacteraceae bacterium | reverse complement strand
TAAAATGTTTATATACTACTGAGATATTAAAATATTAGAAGGCAGGGTTAGTAATGACTCTGCCTTTTCTCTTGTTGTTAATATTTTGGCTTATATTAACAACAACACATTTTGTTAATGCTGTGTGAACAACAAGGTGCTTTCCTCTTTCCCCTACCTTTCATCAAAAAAAATCATTCAACATACGCCATCTGACAGCTTTTTTGTCGCTTCATTTGCAAAATGATTAAGCAATGATATTAAAGGCTTGTGGTGATGTAGGTGTTTTGTTTGTCCTGTAAACAAAGATGAAATAGGGGTTGACAGAATCATTATATATATTATATATATTATATATATAATGATGAAGGAGCTAAAATAATGGCTGATTACATACTTAAAAATGTTGATGCCAAATTATGGCGTAAGGTTAAAGTGCTTGTAGCTATGCGGGGAACGACAATCAGGAACCTTATAATTGATCTTCTGGAAAAGGAAGTTAAAAGGGGGGAATGAAATGCATATAATCGCAGGAGGTAGAAAACTAACGGATAAAAAAATATTAGCTGATGTTGACAGGAGTAGCGATGGTATAATTCGGCTTACTCAACTCGATCATTCAATAGACGAATTTGAAAAAATACAAGACGAACTATTTGAGAAAAGAAAAGAAATGAAAATCACTTTGGCTTATCGTCGCGACCTCCTTGATGCCCACAAGGCGTCTGGTAACGATACTCCAAGTGCGGCTGAAGAAGTAATTATTGCAATGAGGCCATACGAGATTAAATATGAATCACTTGCAAAAGAAGAAAAACAGATTGAAAAAGCTTTAAAAAATAAATATATTAAATACCGTAAAGCATACGAAAAAAAGGCAAACCGAACAGAAACGCAGATAAATAAATGTGAGAAAGAGAAAGAAAAATTGTTAAAAGACAATCTTAAACCTAAGATATATGAACAATACCGGGAGTTAAAAAAGGCCCTGGGCGGTCTTTACTCCTGCTTAGATGAACACAACTTTAAAGCTCATACACCTTTAGAGTTTCTATAGTTGCAGTTCTCCCTAATCGCACGGCTAGGGTCGCTCCTGAAAAGCAGCCATTCCCATCAATGACACCTTAAATGACGTATTTAAGAAAATCAGAAAAGGACAACAATTAACGTCAAAGCACGTCTTCGCATACCAGGGGAAGTAAATAACGGATGGAGTAAAGACTTCTTTTAATGCTTCAATGAAAAGGGCGGGGATAGTTGACTTTCGATTTCATGACGCATACCTTCGCCAGTTAATTGCTATTGAAGGGGGGCACCTTAAAGGACATTCAAGAGCTTTTAGGTCACAACTGGATCACAACCACCCAGCGATATTGCAAGGTATCTAATTTAAAAGTTCAAAGAGACTACTTCAAGGCCATGAGAAATGTTCTGCAACGCTCGGCGCAGCCGCTTTCAAACCAGATGTTTGATCCTGGCGGATAATTGGATATCAATTGTTGCTTGACAATCATAAAATTAAAAGGTAGGTTAACCACATATAACTTACCAATAATAAAAGAAAAATTAGATTTTGTTACGTTTTATCTCAATTTGTACGCATAATGCGCCTGACACTCGTTTTGTATCGTCTGGCGATGACAGACAGGGTTTCTCCCCGTCTTATCCTGTGGTAAACATACTTTTTTGCAGGAGGAGATGAAACAGGTATTTTATCAAGTTTGGCAATAAGGGTTTGCCCTGAACCCGGGGGAACTTTCAGTAGATATTTCTCAGGAGGGAGTATCTTATAGCGAAGTTCCGGGTTAAGGAGTTTTAATATTTTTGGCGATACATCAATACTTTTGGCCACGTTATATACCTCAATGTGACATAAAGCTAAGATACTGGCAAGCTGTACGAGATAAACTCTGAATTTTCTTGACATTACATGATGTACCGTAATATATTAAAATTCAATATTATGCTCACCTGAACCTTGATCTTGGGCTCACAATTACTTTTCTATTTTTTGCTATTTCCACCTATCGTTGAATCGATGCTAAACTTCTAAATGCTCTTTCCTCTAAAAGATACTGCTTTTTCTCAAATATAATCTATCAGTTTAGGTAAAGATTAATATGGAGAAACCCTTCAAAATGTGCCTACCCCTCATCCAACAGGATTTTTTAGCCCTGTTTGGAAACCCATTGATGCCAAACTGTGGTAAATCCTCGGTTTCTACGATCTCATATTATGACGGATCTGATCCTTCACCAGACTGCGGATACGTCTTGATTGTTTTGGGCTGGCTTACGGACGATTTTCATTTAAATAATAAAAAGAGAGCAGCTTGATGACAATCTCTCAAAGCGATAAAAACCATTTTATACCAAAGAGAGTATTAGTTCTCATTGGCATATTTTTAATTTTTGTTTTCATTATCATAAGTTTCCATCATCACGAGGATGGAGAAGAACATGAAGCATGTTTAGTCGTCTTGTGCTAAAAAACATAAAAACTAACATGAAAGGAGTTCTTATGAAAAAGTCGTATCTGATGATAATTTTGTTTGCAACAGGAATGTTTCTTTTTGGTTGTGCCACCACCACGAGCCAAGTCTCGTTTTTCGAAGAGCAACCTAAGAGCGATCACGAAGCAATAGTTTATATCTATCGGCTTAAAAGCATTGTAGGCGCGGCAGTTCCCTGGAATGTCCGTATAGACGATGAAGTCGTCGGGGTTCTTTATCAAGGGGCTTATATGGCGCTGCATGTTTCTTCTGGTGCCCATACTATAAAGATTGGTGAAAGCTTTCCTTTTATAGAAGGTGCCATCGTTGAGGCTATAGCTGACAATCCCAGTGCGTTTAATGCAAAAGAAAATGAAACATACTACATAAGAAGTGATGGTTTTGCTGTTAACTTTGTAACAAAAGAGAAAGCAATGACGGAACTCTCTTCCATGAAATACGATATGGGCATGTAAGGTCGTTAGGACTGACAGGTTAATCAAGGTAGAATTGGGTACACCATAAAATGCAAATGCGCAGAAATTCCAGGGTACCGAATGTGTACTATAATTAAACATATTAACAGGATAAACCTAATCATTCTCATCATATGTGCAAATGGCACAAAAACTCGATGACAGCGAACTGGAAAGGGGGTTGAAATTAGGGTTTTCTATTTTCATTTGTAATAACTCACACGCTACGTCAAGCCAGAATAGATGCTCCGGGTGCCTTGCATCATATCATATGCAGGGGTATCGGCAGAAAAATGTTGATTATCTGCAGCATCTATATTATGGTAATTAACAATATTTTCGAATACACATCCTAACATTGTGTTGTATCAGGACTGGCTTCATCGCGGACTTGTACTCGTACTCCTTCCAGCCTCCTATTAATTAACTTTAAATATTGATCAAATAACTTCTGATTTAACTATCCGGGACGGCAATAAGAGCGCTATAATGGCTGTAACATGGGCCAAAAGCTCGAAAAATGCCTTAACGAATGAATCATAGGAGATCATTAAGAATGACATCTGTGGGAAAAAGAACCATCGGACGTCGAAAGAAAGACATCGCTATCAGAAAACGGAACCAGCGATTTGAAAAGCTTTATAATATCGGACAAACAATTACATCTGAAATGAATATGGAAGCGCTATTTGGTCTGGTTATGGAACAGGCCAACCAGGTCATGGACACTGAGCGAAGCGCTCTCTTTCTGTACGATGATTACGCGGAAGAGCTGTGGTCATTATTCGCCACTGGAATGAAAAAAAATGAAATTCGTATAAAAAAGAACTCAGGCCTGGCAGGATGGGTTTTTAAAAACAAAAAACAGCTCGTTGTCAACGACACTTATAAAGATTCCCGATTCAATCTGGATGTGGATCGCCGCACCGGGTACCGAACGAAAAATATACTTTCCGTGCCGATTTTCAATCGTGCTGAAAAATGCATTGGAACGCTCGAAGTTCTGAACCGGAAATCTGGAGACTTTATGGATGAAGATGTTGAATTTCTTAAATCCATATCCGACTATGTTGCCATTGCCGTCGAGAATTCCAAGCTTTATGAAGACAACAAAGCCTACACGGAAAGGCTTGAAGCCACAATTATTCTGGCCGAAAAGCTGGTGAGGGTCAAGGCGCAGCTTACAAAGTTTGTTCCTGCCTCGGTAGCGAGAACCGTGGAGAAGGAGCCGGACAAGATAACTGGAAAAAAAATCCCCATGGACGTATCGATCCTCTTTGTTGACATACAGGGTTTCTCCAGCATTACGGAAAACTTTGATCAGCTGCTTATCAACGACATGGTAGAAAAACATTTCTCCAAATATCTTATGTCTGTTGAGAGGCATGGTGGTGAGCTCAACGAAACTTCGGGGGACGGTCTGATGATTATGTTTGAAAGTGAAACACTGGAACACCATGCCCGGGAGGCGGTTGCAGCCAGTTTGGAGATAATAGAAGAAAATAAACGATTAAATCGAAAACTTTCCTACCCCTGGGGCGACGTTCGTCTTCACATGGGAATTAACTCGGGCACAGCCTATGTGGGTACAACACGAATGGAGAGTATTACCGGAGAACGACTGACCTACACGGCTTCTGGCCTTGTGACGGTTCTGGCCGCCTTGATTGGCAAACGTTCAGAGAATACCGAACTTTATATCGGATCTGAAACACACTCCATGATCAGCGACATTTATCCTTGTGATTTTATAGGAGATTGTCGGTTAAAAAACATATCGGAACCCACACCCATATTCCAAGTCAAATCCCCGAGATGAATTTGTTGTCACCTTAAACCGGTATGTCATGGAATATAATTGTTAAGATTTCCCATTTTCCACCCGATATCGTCCAAGCCATCTCAGCATACTAACTATTCCTTTAACTTCGTCCACCATTACATCAAAAATTTCATTGCCAACCCACTTTTTTAAAGTATTTATGAATATTGGTGAATTATGCTCAAGCCGCAGGAAAAAGCCTCCATCTACAAGTAGCCTAGTAGCTGCGGACAAGACGCTTAAAGGCGAAGGAATTAAACCTGGTGAGTGGGGAAAAAATTGACAGACTTTATCGATAGTGCTATTGTAATACAAAATAATATCGATGGAGGTTTTGACATGCAAACTGTAACCGTATCCCCAAAATATCAAGTCGTTATACCAAAAGTAGTCAGAGAGGCATTGCGCCTTCGCCCCGGTCAAAAAATGCAGGTTGTAGCATATGGTGGGCGGATCGAACTTATTCCGGAACGAGATATTAAAGAGCTCCGCGGGTTTTTGAAAGGCATAAATACGGAGTTCAAACGAGAGGAAGATAGAATATGAATATTGTCGATTCTTCGGGCTGGCTTGCATATTTTGCGGATGAACCTAATGCTAAGCATTACTCAAAACCTTTGAATGACACGGCTTCGCTTGTCGTACCAACTGTAACAATATATGAGGTTTTCAAAGTAGTTCTTCGAGAGTCCAGCGAGAATGAGGCGTTACAAGCAGCTGTTGCTATGCGAAAAGGAAGGGTTGTGGATCTAACAGCTTCTATGGCGATTGCTGCTTCAAAACTAAGTTTGAAGCATAATCTCCCAATGGCTGACAGTATTATTCTAGCAACAGCAAAAGAATTCGAGGCAACCATATGGACTCAAGATTCAGATTTTAAGAATATAGATGATGTGAAGTTTTTCCCCAAGCAATAAGAGCCAGTTTCAAAATGTTCAATTTCAAAGTCTGCGCTTATCTGTTCGAGATCAAGGAAGGCGATCCGCCTGAGGCGGATTAACCACCCCAGTACGATCTGCCAGATCTACGGGGCCCCGATATGCGGGATCTACGCTTTGCTACGACAGGCAGGAATATATGTAGTATTTCGAGGATAACGCTAAAGGTTAGCGCTGATGCTTCACTTCGTGTCACTAAAGTGCCAAAACTTGAGCCTGTCAAAGCGAAGCGTAGATCCCGCTCATCGGGAACGCAGATATCGGGCAGATAAGCGAAGACTTCGAAAGGGGATATTTTGAAATTGGTTCATAAGCAAGGGGCCAACCTGTCAGTGCACCCGGCCGCCCAAGTTTCTCGTCAAGCTCACATTTTAAAGCTTTTTCACTGTTTCTCTGATCCCGTTGATTCCCTATCGTCTCATAAAAGTCGGACAAAAATATCCCAGTTTCATTAAATATAAATATCTTAGATCATATGCCCCCTCATATTAAAAATTATTTTGCTGGACAGGAGATAGACAAATCAAAAAATGGGGTCAAGTCTACTGTTGACCCATGTTAGAAATGGGGTCAAGTCTACTGTTGACCCATGTTAGATAAAATGTTATATATTAAAACATGTCGCGTCCACTTAGAATAGAATACCCCGGAGCATGGTACCATGTAATGAACCGTGGAAGGCGCTTCGAAATCATTTTTTCAGATAAGACAGATTATTTAATGTTTATTGATCTGCTAATTGAAATATCTGAAATGTGGAATGCAAAAATTGCAGCGTACTGTTTAATGAAAAATCATTATCATATTCTGCTGCAAACACCTGATGCCAATGTTTCAAGATGCATGAGGCATCTGAACAGCGTGTACACCCAGAGATATAACAGGAGACATGGATTTGATGGTCAGCTTTTCAGAGGAAGGTACAAATC
>JAUWOH010000308.1 GCA_030612225.1 Desulfobacteraceae bacterium | reverse complement strand
AAAAAGTATCTGGAGAAACACCATGGGGTTAAAAGTTACGATTGAAGAGGCTGCGCGCATTGGCGACGGAGTCTGGAAGGCTGCCCTTGATCCCGAAGAAACTACTGCTTTCGGAGAATGTAAAAGTAAAATAGGTCCTTTCAGCATCCTTCTTCTGGAATCAGAAATTCACTTTGATGAAAAAACTAAACGCATTACTTTTGATCCAAAATCAACACAGCTGATTAATATAGGTAGTACCAATAAAATATTTCTTTTAAGCGATAGTCCGTCTAAGCAAAAAGCGTTTGTTGCAACCGCACCGAAACCTGAGAAAAAACCAGTTAAGGCGAGGCGGATCTCAGAAAAAAAGCCGCCAGTAAAAAAACCACCGGTGCAAGATACCAAATATAAACCTTCACAGGTCATACCCCCGGGTGATAAGCTTTTTCTCATTGAGCTTCCCCCTGATATCCGAACCTTTGGCGAAGTATTACTTTCCATGGTAAGGCGTCAATTTAAAGGGGAACTGCACTACGAACCACGTACCGGGAAATTCGACGAAACGCCTGATATCTTTTGGACAGTTAAAATTCAATCTCATTCCCGGTCGTTAAAAATAACAGTACGCGGAGCACCGGATATTTTCAAAGTGCCACCTAAGATAAACCTGTTTAGAGATAAATTCGGCTATTCGGCATTTGATATTTCAGATAAGAGTCAGATAGACGGCGCAGTCTCATTAATTAAGCAGGCGTCAAAAAATTGATGGGTAAGTAAAAAGTCCCATATACGCCCCGCAGGAAGTACCCTTGGGGTGCAAGTTGCAGCGATTTTTCAGACACTCGGCATACTGCATGTATTTCCTCGTCCCTGAAAAACCACTACGCCTTTTTATCCCGCTGAGTTTTAGCGGGGGTATATGGTTTTTTGAAAAGTAAAAAGCTGCTTTTAAAGAAACATTTTAAGCTTTAAGTATTTGATAAAACAGACGCTTGCATTAACCTAAAACCTAAAATTTAACACCTAAAACCTGATGAATTCGACTTTTTACGAATTCATCAAAATCTATCCCTTCACATTTTAAAAGTTATTACTCAAGTTTCGCACCCCTATTTTGCAATAAGTGATGCCCTGATGGCGCGTAAGATATAAGATCAGATGTGAATCGAAACGGTTATATTATTTTCTGTAAGGTGATATGTTGGTCACAGCACCCACTCTTTCGCAGTGGCCTGATATTTGGGATAGATGAGCAACTTTATATAATTTAGCAACTCATGCACTTTATCCCAAATATCAGGACATGCTGCCAAGTGATTATTTTCATATCGCCCGGAAGAAAATGATATAACCGTTTCGATTCACTCCTTCGATAGGAATCAACTCTTCAGGAATTAAGGCTTAGCTGTAGATAATGGGTGCGAAACTTGAGTTATTATCCATAACTCAGCAATAATTTTATGAAACATCTTAAAGAGCTTCCGGAAATTCTGGCCGTGGATTTCAAGAGAAAATTAGATGCCTTTTGTATTGCATCAGATAAAGCGAATATTACTATTACAAAGAATCCCGAATTTCTTAAAGAGCTAAAGCATGTATTTACCTTTAGCGATTTTGTTGCCGTATCCTGCACCCGCAACCCCGGAATACCGCATGGCCTTATTGAAAGCGGCGACCTTCACCGACGTTATTCCTCTGATTCATACAACAATAAACTTAAAACCTCTCTTGCCGGGATCAAGGAAGACCTGACACTTGAGAAGACACTACGTCTTTTTCGAACCCGTGAAATGGTTCGTATTGCATGGCGCGATCTTACAGGTCTTGCAGATCTGGCGGAAACTATGTCCGATCTTTCAGCTTTTGCCGACGTCTGCATAGACCAAACACTTTCAATCCTCTACGACCGGCAGTGCACAGAATTCGGAACCCCCACAGGATCTGACGATTTGCCCCTGCGTCTTATTGTCATCGGCATGGGTAAGCTTGGTGGGCATGAGCTGAATTTTTCCTCTGACGTGGACCTTATCTTCGCCTTCGCTGAGCAGGGAAAAACAAAACAGGGACATAAATCTATAAGTAATGAAGAATTCTTTCTACGCCTTTGCCGACAACTTATAAAGATAATCGGAAAAGCTACGCCGGATGGTTTTGTATTCCGGGTCGATACCCGGCTTCGCCCTTTTGGCGAAAATGGACCATTGTGCATGAGTTTTGGCGCGATGGAGCAGTATTATCAACGGCAGGGACGTGAATGGGAGCGTTATGCGTGGATAAAGGCGAGGGTCATAGCCGGTGATAAAGATGCGGGAAAACAACTCCTTGAAAAGCTTAAGCCCTTTATTTATCGCAGGTACCTTGATTTTGGCGTTTTTGGATCCTTAAGGGATATGAAGAAGAAGATTACCCTTGAAGTAAAAAGAAAAGGGATGAAAGAAGATATCAAGCTTGGTCCCGGAGGAATTCGCGAAATCGAATTTTTCGGGCAGGTATTCCAGCTCATAAGGGGCGGTGTTGTACCCGCCCTTCAGGAGCGACGCATTGTAAGGGTTTTAAGAATTCTTGCTCGTGAAAGCTATTTTCCGCAGAATGTATGCGACGAACTTTTGCAGGCATACGAATTTTTAAGAAAGACTGAACATCGCCTTCAGGAATTTTCTGATCAGCAAACCCACAAACTACCTTCAGATCCGGTTGACAGAGAGCGGCTGGCTGTATCAATGGGTTTTGATAGTTATAAAATATTTGGTGAACATCTTGAAAAGCACAGAAAAAATGTTCATGCACATTTTACGGCGCTTCTTAAAACAAGGGACTCAAAAGAAAAGGATGAAAGAGCTTCGGATGAACTTGGCAGCATATGGCTTGGTCTGACGGATTATGAGCATTCCGGTCAAATCCTTTTAAATGCCGGATATAGCAGGCCTGACGAGGTGATACTTCTGCTTGATCACCTGCGCAATGATCTTGCAACAAGAGCGCTCAGCACTGAAGGCCGAAGGCGTCTTGATAGGCTGGTTCCGCTTGTTTTAAAGGAAATTAGTACTGTCGAGCAGCCGGACATTACTTTAAATCGCATTGTTGATCTGATAAAGACCATTGAAAGGCGTACCAGCTATCTTGCCCTTTTGATTGAAAACCCTTCAGCACTTACCCATCTGGTCAAACTGTCATGCGCCAGTCCTCTTATCACATCCCTGCTGGCCAACCATCCCGTACTTTTAGATGAACTTCTGGACACCCGCACCCTCTATGTTCCACCACAAAAGGATGAGCTTAACACAGAGCTTAAGAAGAAACTTGAACAAATAAATACCCCGGAACTTGAATATCAGATTGAAAAGTTGTGTATTTTCAAACAGGCGAACACATTGCACGTTGCGGCAGCGGATGTAACCGGATCGCTTCCCCTCATGCGCGTCAGCGATCATCTTACCTATATTGCTGAAACTGTTTTAAATGAAGTAGTTGACCTTGCATGGAATCACCTGGTCGAAAAGCACGGAACTCCGGCCTGTCTTTTGGACGGGAAAAAATGCGATAGGGGATTTGTCGTTATCGCCTATGGAAAGCTTGGAGGAATAGAGCTCGGATACGCTTCTGATCTTGACCTCGTCTTTCTTCATGCAGGAATCGGTGGGCAGACAACAGGCGGCATGCGGCGGATTGACAATACCCAGTTTTTTGCCCGTCTGGGACAGCGTGTCGTCCATATTTTAACTGCCCATACCCGTGTGGGAAATTTATATGAGATTGATGTGAGATTACGACCCAGCGGAAGTTCCGGTGTTCTGGTCAGCCAGATAGAAGCCTTCAGCGAATACCAGCATAAAAGTGCCTGGACCTGGGAACACCAGGCACTTATAAGGGCAAGGGCTATATGCGGAGATATCCATTTAATAGAGCATTTTAATAATGTACGAAAAGAAGTTCTTTTAATACCAAAAGATAATACAAAGCTTCGGGGTGAAGTTTCCGACATGCGCGAGCGAATGCGCAAGGAACATTTGAAGCCAAAGCCCGGTATTTTTGACATCAAACAGGACAGGGGTGGAATTGTTGATATAGAATTTTTAGTTCAGTACCTGATTTTATTAAATTCCAATAAATACCCAAAACTTTTAAAATGGACTGATAATGTTCGCCAGATCCAGTCCCTGACTGAAACCAAGGTAATTGACGAATATACTGCTAACCTGTTAAGGCACGCTTACCTGATATTCAGAGCGGTTGCTCACAAGTACAGTCTCCAGGAAAAACGCGCCGAAGTACCTGAAGATAAATTTTACAGACTGCAGGAAAAAATAATCAAGATCTGGAAAGTCTTTATGGAA
>JAUWOH010000453.1 GCA_030612225.1 Desulfobacteraceae bacterium | reverse complement strand
TTCTAAAAGCAAAATACAGAAAGCGGATCTTATGGTTCTGAAAGGTGCTGATATGCCCGCAATTCTTATTGAAGTCGGCTATCTGACCAATCCGGGTGATGAGAAAAAGTTGCAAAGCCAGGAAGTTTTATCCGGTTTTGCAAAAGCGATCTGCAACGGAATAGATGATTATCTTCAAAACTATAAAAGATGATTGCATTTATAAAAAAACCGTGCTATTGAGACCGTCCGTTATGCAAGACTTTCCTTAATCGGGGCGTGGCGCAGCCTGGCAGCGCGCCTGCTTTGGGAGCAGGAAGTCGGAGGTTCAAATCCTCTCGCCCCGACCATCTCATAATTCTGCGTTTGTACGGGCCAACCAATGATTACGCTTACCTGCGCTAATCCTTAACAGGAAAGAACCAGTGTCTAAAGCGTTCATCCCGACCTGCAATTATCTCACCCAGCAGAGCCGAGAGTTTCCGGGTGAACGGACCTGGTGTACCTTCTATCACCCGGTCTTCCATCCGCTTTACAGGCAGAACCTTGAACGGTGTGCCGGATAGAAATATTTCGTCTGCCTCAAAAAGGAGTTTGGAAGGCAGACGCCCTTCAACCGACTCTATGCCGATTGCTTTGGCTGCCTGGAGAAGGGATTTGCGGGTGATGCTATCAAGGACCGTGCCCAGTGACGGAGTCATGAGTCTATCGTCTTTAACCAGAAATATCGACTCTGTGCCACCTTCTGCGATGAAACCTTGGGTGTCGAGCATGATACCGTTTTCAAATCCGCGCATTCTGGCTTCCGAGCGAGCCATCATTCCGTTTAAATAGTTGGCTGCCACCTTGGCCTCGATTGGAACTGATTGGGGGTCGAGTTTGCGCCATCTGGAGATGCAGATCGTAGTGCCACGTTTAGTGGGGAAGTCAAGACCGTCAAAGTCCTGTGCAGGATCGACAACGAAGACTGAGATGTCTAACTTCTTTTGGGGCGGAATGATTTCAAAGGCTATCTGGGGGTAGAAACCGATAATCTTGATAAAACCCTTACTGAGGCCGTTGCGCTTGACCGTGGCCATAACCGCCTCGTGAATCGCTTCCCTGGAGATCGGTAGCTCCATGTCGAGAAGCTCGGCAGTTTTAAAGAGACGTTCTATGTGCTTATCGAGCCGAAAAATCGCGGGACCTGCATTGGTTTCATGGAGGCCGAGCACCTCAAAGATGGCCGAGCCACGACTAAAGCTGTGGCTCATAATGTGAACAGTCGCCTGGTTCCACGCGATAAAATCTCCGTTTAAAAAAACAATCCGCTCTTTAAACATGTCAGTCTCCTAATTTGATCCTGTGAACATTGTTAATTAATTAAGATATTTAATATAAACTGCTTTATGTTTAGTCAAGGAGTATTGTCTTACCAGACCAGAGTTTTATGAACCCACCCTTTGTCACCGTCAGCATGTTGAATGCGAAGCCATTTGCCTTTTCTTTTTAAAATCTTAAACGGAATCCCCTTCTCAACGGCGAATAAGATTTTATTTTTTGTGCCCGGCCCGGAACGAACATTACATTTAACTGATTTTGTAATAACAGTTGGAGTTTTATTGACAAGAGATTCATGTATCCAGCCTTCATCTTCTTCAAAATCACGGAAATGATACCAGACATTGATTTTTTTAAGTATAAAAATAGGGTAATATTTTTCCACCTTCCATAAAATATCATGATTTGTTCCCGGCCCTGAACGTATGTTGGCTGTGACTGATGAAACTGCAAGACGCTCAGCAAAAGCGGCGCTGCTAAATAGTATCATAAGAATTGTCAAAATAGTAATATATGGTTTCGTTTTCAAAATTATTTCCTTCGCAAACATCAATTTACTATGAGAGACCTTCGAAAAGTGCCGTTTTGCAATGGTCTCTACGAGCTGTAAAACACAAGATCTGGCAGCCTGACGCAGGTTAGTTTATTACCGTAAACAGCTCCCGTATCGATGCCTATTTTGTTTGGCTGCAAAAGTGGTTCCGGAAGAGGTGTGTGCCCGAATACAACCTGCTTTCCAAAATCGTAATCAGACTGGATGAAATTTTTTCGAATCCAGAGTAGATCTTCAGGTTTTTGTTTTTCAAGGGGAACATTTTTTCTGAGTCCTGCATGTACAAATATATAATGGTCGGTTTCGTGATATAAAACAAGTGAATTAAAAAACTCAAGGTGTGTGTTCGGAATCAGAGAACCATCCGTCGGTTTGTAGTGTCTGCTATAGCTTTCTAGAGTTTGCTGGCCGCCATTAATAAGATATGTAAATCTGTCGGTTTCTGAGAGATATTTCTCCAGCATCTCTTCGTGGTTTCCTTTTATGAATACTATGTCAGGGTATTTTTTTTTCAAGTCGATTAAATATTCTACCACTTCAAAGGAATCAGGGCCGCGGTCGATGTAGTCGCCCAGAAACACCAGCGATTCGCTGTCAAGGTCGATATTTATCTTATCCATAAGTGCAATCAGTCTGTCGTAGCACCCATGTATATCACCAATAACATACGTACTTTCCATTATTACCATAAAACAAAACCCTTACTGAACACACACGAAATGAAGATT
>JAUWOH010000479.1 GCA_030612225.1 Desulfobacteraceae bacterium | reverse complement strand
CGGACATCTCTATAGCGATTATCTTTGCATACTCCCTTATTCTTTCAAGATGCGCCCCAGTTCCTTTGTCCCTGTATTCTGACAACTTTGCAAGACCAAGGATTGTTGCAGTCCTTGCGCTATGAAGTTTATTTTCCAGCTCCCGTCTTTCTTTTTCAGCTTTAAAACGCTCAGTTACATCTCGTCCTACTCCCCTGAAACCTGTTGGCCGTCTTTCCTGATCCCTCATGAGGGAAACGGAAAACTCAAGATACTTTATGCTGCCATCTTTTTTGATGACTTCATACTCTAAAATAGTTGATGTCCTTCCTGTAATATAAGCCCTGTTAAAGACCTGGTACAATTTTTTTGAGGTTTCAGGTGTTGTATACTCCCGGTTATTCATACCCATTAATTCTTCTCTTGAATAACCTAATATCCTGCTTACTGCATCATTGAAGAAAGTAAAATTGCCTTTAAGATCGACCTCAACGTAGGCTTCTTCCATGCTCTCTAAAATGTTGCGGTACTTTTTTTCACTTACCATCAAAGCTTCCTCGACCTTCTTTCGCTCATTTATAGTTAACCGAACGTGGGAACCAAAAACTACAAAAAGGCATAACACCACCACCCGCGGCCAGATTTCATCTACCTGGGTTGGAAACAGTTGATAAAAAATGTCAACTTTCTGTGTTGTAAAAAGGTTTAAAATAGATTCAATTCCCCAGTATACTGCAGCAAGCATAATTCCTGTTAAAACCATTGAATCAGCGACATTCATACGGGCTTTAATCAGATTTCTCATTTTGAGTTCCTTAGCTGCTCAGTTAATAAAATTTATTTCACTTTCGCTCATTACCGAGGGTCTTAAGCCGGTGGGTTGTGTGCAGATAAAATTGGCACCACTAAATCCCGCCGGATAGAACACCGGCACCTTTAACCTAAATCGAGCGATTTTTTACTCGATCTGCGCCGATCTCTTGCGCATAAAGGCTTTGCAAAAATCCTCAACATATCCACGGGTATGCACCCCAAGGGCATTTCCTGCGGGGCACCTGCGGTTTTTGCAAATCCTTATGCATCAAGATATCAGCACATATCTTCGAAAAAAATCGCTCAACTTAGGTTTAAATAAAAAAAGCTGCTCCACCTTTAAAAAATGAAACAGCTTTATTTCTTTCGGCGGCCAGGCTGCCTTTGCAATAATCGCTTAAGGCTCCAAGGCTTTGCGTATCCGGGTTTCCCAAGACTTGCCCTTTCGAGAATTATCTATTTTTTATTAATCTATCAGTATTAGTGAATGCTTGTCAACATGGAATTGAACTACCTAACCCGGGCAAGCCGAGCGCTTCGCTTGAGGCAAAAAATCAAGACTTAAAGGCTCGGGCAGGTAAGCGTAGACTTCGAAAATAAACAGTGTATTTATGTAGCAGTTCACGGCTTGGAACTTGTCGGAGCGGAGCGTCGATCCCGTCTTTAAGGAAAGCGGGGAAATTAGAAAATAGAAATGCGGGATCTAACCTATTGCAGGGAAGTCTGTTCGGGCTGTTCCAGAAGGTCCATCTCTTCCGTGCGCTTTTCCGCACATATTCTGCTGAAGTTTTTTTCATTAGCTATAAAAGCATCTACTACATCCGGGTCAAAATGAGTCCCTTTCAAGTTGATAATAATTTCTCTAGATTTTTCGTGTGTAAAAGCCTCTTTGTAAAATCGTTTTGTTGTCAGGGCATCATAAACATCTGCAATGGCAACCACTCTGGCTGATAGAGGTATCTCTTCACCCTTGAGACCGTCAGGGTAGCCTGTACCATCCCATTTCTCATGATGGTAATAGGCAATCTCTTTTCCAAGGACAAGAAACGACCTGCCTTCGGTCTGGGACTCAATTTCAGCAAGTGCATCACCGCCCAAAACTGTGTGGCGCTTTATTATATTGAACTCTTCGGGATTCAGCTTACCGGGTTTCAGTAGCACAGAGTCCTGTATGCCGACTTTTCCTATATCGTGAAGAATGGACGACTGATAGATATCGTCTATATATTTTTCGGTAATATAGTCTTTATAGGCCGGCAATCCGGCCATCTCCTGGGCGATTATCTTTGCATACTCCCGTATCCTTTCAAGATGCGCACCTGTTCCTTTATCCCTGTATTCCGCCAGCTTTGCAAGGCCCAGGATTGTTGCAACCCTCGCATTATGGAG
>JAUWOH010000032.1 GCA_030612225.1 Desulfobacteraceae bacterium | reverse complement strand
TTGAGGGGTAATTCGATACTCTCTTTCTCTCAATTTGGAGATCATCTGATCAATACGTGTTTTCTGGTTTTCCATAGTTACTACTCTGCTGTTGAGTTGTTTCTAATGATTATACCTATTCTTATCGGAGAATGATTATCTGATAATCATGTATTGGCACCAGCTTTGTCAATCTTTTTTTAAATAGCTTTAAGAAACGCCCAAGGGGCTTTACTTTGGATTCGAGTATGGTGGATATGGGAACGCCAATGGTATTATACGTTCAAGCACTTGATCCTGTGTAATATGAAGCAAAAGCCACACCCGACAGCCAACGTTTATCCGTCTCTGGAGAACAGCGGTTATCAATGTTTCCCCAGCATACCTGTCTTTGCGCCGCATATAGACAGCTAACAAGCAGTCGAGCCCCATGTGGAGATATATGCTCGCCAGGGCGAAGCTTGGCGAAGACCGGTTTATTGCGCCAGAAATCCCAACATTTCAGGGCGTTTGGAGAAAAATGCAATCTTGACAATGCAACCGGTACCTGTTATGTTAATTGTTTTCTTATTTCGCTCTTGAAAAGAGAATTCTTATCACTTGAGGAATAAAACCATGGAACAACCCGACGTTTACGAACTGACAAAGCAACTGACACAAGCCAAACAGGAGCTTAAAGAGCAGGTTGTCCAGCGAACTGCAGACCTGACCAATGTAAATGAAAAATTGCAGGCTGAAATTGCAGAACGTGAACATGCTGAAGCAATCAACAAGACCTTGTTTGAAATTTCAAGCGCAGTTAACACCACCTTTGATCTTGATGATCTCTACTATTCCATACACAAATCTTTAAGCCGTATAATCGATGTCACCAATTTTTATATCGCCATTGTTGACAGCGAAGAGCGCACTTTGTACTTCCCTTATCATGTGGATACAAAAGATGATGATTTCGGCCCCATCACTAATTTTGATATGAATTCTTCTTTGACCGGCAAAGTGGTTCTTCAACGTGCACCGCTCTTATTTAGAAAAAAAGAGATTGAAGCTTTAGAAAGCCACTGGGGGCCGATTTCACATACCTGGATGGGAGTTCCTTTAATCATAGAGGATACGGTCATCGGAGTAATGGTTGTACAGAGTTATTCCGACCCGCAACTATACAGCGAACGAGATCTCAAAGTGCTTGTCGCGGTCTCCGATCAAACTGCCATTGCCATTGAACGCAAACGGGCAGCGGATAACCTGCGTAAAAGCGAACAGCGCTTTCGGCGACTTTTCGAACAATCCAACGATGCGATAATTATCCATCGCAGTGGCCGCATCATAGATGTGAACCAAAGAACATGCGAATTGCTCGGCTATAATGCAAAACAGCTGCTTATAATGGACATTACCAATCTTTATGGAAAAAAAGACCATGAAAAAAAAGATCGGACGGCAATAGAAAGTCAAATTGCCGACATGAAATCAGGCAAAGCTGGATATTTTGAGACTTTGTGGCTGAAGGCCGACGGCACATTCATCGATGTTGAAGTTAGTTCCCGTGTTGTTGATACAACAAAAGGTATTATTCAAAGTATTGGTCGTGATCTTTCTTTGCGCAAGCGGGCGGAAGAGGAAAGGCTGAAAGTCGAAAAACTGGAATCGCTGGGTATTTTATCAGGTGGTATAGCCCACGATTTTAACAACCTGCTTTCAGTCATCCTGGGAAATATTTCCCTCGCTCAAATTGATATTTCTTCTACGAGTGAGAGCCTGGCTTTCTTAAATAAAGCAGAAGAAGCCTGCATGCGGTCAAAAGCCTTAACCCAGCGACTGATCACATTCTCGACAGGGGGCGCTCCGATGAAAAAGACATGCCCCATCATCCCCATTGTTGAAACCTCCGCGGCAGCAGTTATCGATGATTCCGACTTTAAAAGCGTTCTTGATCTGCCGGACGACCTTTGGCCGGTTGAATGCGATCCGGAGCAAATAAACCATGCGCTTAACAACTTGATGAAAAACGCTGTTGAGTCGATGCCGGCGGGAGGCACAATCAGAATTAAGGCAGAAAATTGCCGCCATAAAGGCCCGGCAACTAACGGCAACCGTGAGTTGAGCCAGGATAAGTACGTGCGTATCAATATAAAAGATCGGGGCGCAGGGATCCCTGAGAAACTGCGAGACAAGATTTTTGACCCCTATTTTTCTACAAAACAGCGGGGCTCTCAGAAAGGTATGGGATTGGGCCTGACCACGGCTTACAGTATCATTGACAAGCATAACGGCCACATGGAAATTCGATCAATCGAAAATCGCGGGACCACCGTTGAGGTATTTTTACCGGTGGCAGCATCGGTTCAGCCCGTAAAGACATTTACAGTCGAGCCAAACAAATCATCTTCGATTTCAACTAAGGACAAATTCATCCTGTTGATGGATGATGAAAAAATGATTATCGATCTGGCCCGGGAATTGCTGAAACGTCTGGGATACCGGGCCGTTTTTGCCTTGCATGGGGCCGAAGCGATTGAATTGTTCAAAAAATCGCTGGCTGTCGGCCGTCCGTTCGATGCGGTTATTTTGGATCTAACTATAAAACGGGGTATCAGTGGCCTGCAAACCATTAAAGAAATATTAAAATTAGCACCCAACACCCGCGCAATTGTCTCAAGCGGCTACTCCAATGACCCTGTTATGATGGGCCCTAAGTTCCACGGGTTTGTGGCGGCCCTGCCCAAACCATACACCAAAAAGGAACTTCAAACAGTGTTATCCGATGTTATTGGTAAATAACGCATCACTTTAAGGTTTTTTTGCATGTTAGATAACTTCAAAACTGGAAATGGTAATTGCGACGGCAGGGGGGTCCCCACATGGATCGCAGAACCTGTTGAGCTGGTAGGTGCATGGCATGTCTGATGAACTTGACGTCATTATTGTCGATGATGACCCTGGCATATGTGATTTGATGACCAAAATCGTCGGGAGGTTCTATAAGTGGGGGGAGATATTTTCCTTTACCGATTTTGATGAGGCTGTATCATACTGCCTGAACCGCGACCCCGGTGTTGGGATTTTTATCATAGATGTCTATCTTGGCGGAAAAAGCGGCTTTTTCTTTCTGGATACCATTGAGGAAAAATTTCCTGCTGCCCGTGAGGATACAATCATTATCACGGGTAATGCAAGCAATGATGTGGTGAATATGTGCATATCATCAGAAGTCCATTATCTATTGGAAAAGCCGATTCGGCCCTATGCGCTCCAGCTTGCGATCCGGGCTATTGTAATAAAATACCTTAAATTTGCCAAAAGGATGTTGCAAGATCCTGCTTTTGCAAGAAAATGCAAGGAATTAAGCCAGGTTTA
The DNA here is from genome assembly GCA_030612225.1 of Desulfobacteraceae bacterium. GTDB lineage: Bacteria > Desulfobacterota > Desulfobacteria > Desulfobacterales > JAUWMJ01 > JAUWMJ01. Next base: position 11,370 of record JAUWOH010000032.1, on the reverse strand, counting down.
AAGGGATGTATTTCCAACCCGAAAATTTTATAGTATAGATTATGTTTTCTTCCGGATGTTTCAAAACTACCGTTTTTCTCGGCCCTCGATCGCTTGCTACACTATTTTCGTAAATTTTCAGGTATCCCTTACCGTTAGTTGCCAAAACCGGGAGGTTTAAATGGATAAAAACATCGGTTTTGTATCAACCCGTTTCGCCGGGACCGACGGTGTTACGTTGGAGGCGAGCAAGTGGGCGGAAGTTCTGAATAAAATTGGACATCGCTGTTTCTGGTTTGCGGGCGAGCTTGACAGAAAGCCGGAAAAGAGCATCCTGGTGCCGGAAGCACATTTCGAGCATGAAGAAAACAGGCGGATTAACAAGAAAGTTTTAGGGAAAAAGGGGCGGGAGCCTTCCATAACCAGAGCGATACATGCATTAAGATCGCTTTTAAAAAAACGCCTCCACGAATTTATCCGTCAATTTGACATTGATATTTTAATAGTAGAGAATGCGCTGACCATTCCCATGCACATTCCCCTCGGACTGGCTTTGGCGGAAACCATCGCGGAAACCCAAATCCCCACCATTGCACATCATCATGATTTTTACTGGGAAAGGGTAAGATTCATGGTAAACGCAGTCAATGATTATCTGGGAATGGCTTTTCCTCCCAATCTGCCCAATATCGAACACGTGGTAATTAATTCTGCAGCCCGGGAAGAGCTGGCCCATCGTAGAGGCATCTCATCCGTCATTATCCCCAATGTTATCGACTTTGAAAATCCGCCTGACCCGGAAAAGATGCGCGCCGATGGTTTTAGAGAATCTATCGGTCTTAAACCCGATGACATCATCATATTGCAACCAACCCGCCTGGTAAAGAGAAAAGGGATTGAATATGCCATCGAACTGGTAAAGGAGTTGGAGGATCCCAGATATAAACTGGTTATATCCCATGAAGCCGGGGATGAAGGCTTCGAATACCCGGATTGGATCAGGGAATATGCCCGCGAACACAGCGTAGACCTTCGGCTGGTAAAAACCAGGATTGCGGATCCCTGGGCCGGTGCCGACAATGCGAACATGAAACACTCTCTCTGGGATATCTACCCCCATGCCGATTTCATTACTTATCCCAGCCGGCTGGAGGGTTTCGGAAATGCTTTTCTTGAAGCCATCTACTTTAAAAAGCCGATTCTGATCAACCGTTATGCCACATTTGTAAGGGATATCGAGCCTTTGGGGTTTGATCTGGCGATCATGGACGGTTTCCTCACCAAGAAAACGGTTCAAAAGGTGAAGGAGATTCTGGAATCATCCGAAAGAAGAAAGATAATGGTCACGATAAATTACGAAATTGCAGCCCGTCATTATTCCTACACAATCCTCAGAAAGCATCTTAATGCCATTATGATGAATTTTTTCGGCGAGTATGTTCCTAAACATATGCGGAAGCTGGTCAGTTCTCTGGCCATGCATATTATGCGCGACGAGTAACCGGTTTATCCGGGTTAGAACTACGCATTTTTAAAAGGAAAGTTTTAAAAAATGGTGCTTTTACAGGGCTAAATATAAGATAAGAAACCTTTGCAAAACTGCATTTTGCGAAGTCTGTGCTTATCTGCTCGATTAACGCTATCCTCGAAATATTCAATTTATTCCTCCGGTTAATCCGCCTGAGGCGGATCGCCTTCCCCCGCTCAAAGTCAGGGATCTTCGACTTGACCTTGAACCCCGGTTAAATATAAAAAAATTTAACAGGGCTTGCAGATAAGCGCAGACTTCGGCCTGAAATGTTTTGAAACTGGCTCTTGAATATTTTTTTAATATCATTTATAGGTAATAAATTTTTCTTTCATGATTTGCAGCTTTTGCATTTTCGTGATGCTGGGTACTGGATGCTGGATATTAGGTGCCGGATACCGGATACTTGGCAAAAACGAGTAACGAGTATCCAGTAACGAGTAACGAGCATAGGGAGGCATTACAGTGGCAGATTTTTCAGTTCTATTCGTCGATGACGAGGTGGGCTTTTTGGAAACAATATTAAAACGCATGAAAAAGCGTAATATAGAAGTACACGGTGTTGAAAGCGGTGAGGAAGCTCTTGCCTTTTTAGATAAAGATTCAGTAGATGTGGTTGTGCTTGACGTAAGAATGAAAGGAATGAATGGTATTCAGACCCTGGAGGAGATCAAGAAGAAAAAGCCTCTAATTGAAGTTATCATGCTTACCGGCCATGCCAGCGTTGAGGTGGCAATTCAGGGCATGGAACTCGGCGCTTTTGATTATCTGATGAAACCGATGAATATTGATGAACTTCTTTATAAACTTCAAGATGCATATAAGAAAAAAAATATACAGGAAGAAAAAATAAAAAAACTGGGAGGTGATATGGTTAGTTAAACAAGGTAATTATTTTTGACAGTCTCTTAAAAAGTCATTTTTCACCACAGTGCTCGCAAAGAACACAGAGAATAGCCTGTTATATTTATTTGTTATCTCTGTGAGCTCCGTGTTCTCTGTGGTAATTTCGACTTTTTACGACGTCATCATTTTTGACACTACTTAAGCAAAAAGGAGTTGTAATGAATTTTTTTAAACAGTGGGGCCGATTTATGATGATGGGCGCAGTTGCCCATGCAAAGTGGGAAATTAATGTATCCAACACTATTTTTGGCGATAAAAAGCGGCTTTTTATACTTGCAATGCTTACAATTCCAGCTTTACTGGCAAGCATTGCATTTGCCGATCAAATAGGCGGTGCTCTGCCGGAACTGCTTGGAGGTAAAAAGGCATATAGCCCGGCCTTTTACAGTACGGGGATATTTATTGTATCCATACTGATTGGGATGGCTGCAGGACTGATTACCGGCTGTATCGGCGCAGGCGGTGGATTCATTATCGCACCCGCCCTTATGAGTGCAGGTATTAAAGGTATTCTTGCAGTCGGAACCGACCTTTTTCATATATTTGCCAAGGCTATAATGGGAAGTGTAATTCACAGGAAGCTTGGTAACGTCTCCGTTCCCCTGGCTGCGGTTTTTTTAATAGGCGCCATTATCGGGGCGACAGCAGGAGGACTTATAAACCGTGTCCTCTATGAAATAAATCCTGTATTAAGCGACGCCTTTATCACCACCGTCTATTCCCTGATGCTAGGTTTTCTTGGAACTTATGCCATGGCCGATTTTCTCAAGGCGAGAAAGGCGGAAAAAGGACAGGCTCCCCACGGTGGCGGCGAAGGTGCCCACGGTGGAAAAGATGAAGGGGCTGAGATGGGAAATCTTCCTAAAAAGCTCCAAGGCATGAAAATACCTCCCATGGTTAAATTCGACTATGATCTGACTCCGGGCGGACGGAGTATTTCATGGCTGTTTTTAGTCCTTTCAGGTGCCTTGGTCGGTTTGGCGGCAGGGATTATGGGAGTCGGCGGCGGCTTTTTAACATTCCCCATATTTGTTTATATCCTGGGCGTTTCATCCATGACTACGGTTGGAACCGATATTTTTCAGATCGTTTTTACTGCAGGTTATGCTGCCATAAGCCAGTATGCAATTTACGGCTTTATTTTCTACACACTGGCCATGGGCATGCTTTTAGGATCTTTGGTAGGCATCCAGATTGGTGCAATGGTTACTAAAGTTGTTAAGGGCATTACGATTCGCGGGTTTTATGCCATGGCGGTTTTGGCTGGTTTTGTTAATCGTATTTTTGCTCTGCCTGCCAAACTTGGTGAGATGGATGTCATTCCCATATCAAAACAGACCGGCGCTATCCTGGAAACTATCGGGGTCTGGGCCTTCTTTATTGTCATCGCCGGATTTTCTGTCTGGGTGATCGGAACGTTCCTTGCGAATATTAAAGTCCTGAAGGGAGAGGAGGCGAAATCATGATAGCGAACAAAAAAGAATTCTATGGCGGTTTTGGCATGTTAATCGGATTTTTTGTTATATTGATAATAGTGTTTTCGCCTGTTTTCAAGGGCCAAAACGGTCTGGACTACCTGGATTCCCTATATAACTCCATATCAAAGGGATCGGCTTATTATATTCCAAAGGTCAATAAGGAGACCGATAAGTTTATTGGGAATTCTATCAGTGTAACACTTAATATGAAAGACGAAGCACAGGCAAAACAGGCGACGTCCCTGTTTATGAAGGGCGGTGCACTTGTTAATGCATCCGGTGCGCAACTTAAGGTCAGCGGTGATCTGGGCAAGATCCTTGAAAACTGTCTTGCCGATGCGGATTATATGTATGTAAATGACGGAGAAAAGGTAAAAGGAAAATACGGGTACGACGAAAGGCAGGCCCTTTATAACTGGTACACTGCATTAAAATCGATGGATAAGGATTTGAAGGCGCAAAAAAAATTCAAAGAGGCCAAAGTCGTTGCCATGGTGATAAAGAAGGCTGTGGAATGTTCTTATAACTATTATAAAATTGAGCCACAGAAAATTTCCGACCGATACGGCATAGTCATTTTTTCTCTGATTTTTTACGTGCTATACACGCTGTGGTACGGATTTGCCATTATGTTCATGTTTGAAGGATGGGGAATGAAGCTGGGACACTAATTGTTGATGCTTTATAAACAAATAAAAAGGCTGAAGGCAATATACATGCCTTTGGCCTTTTTTGTTTTGCCGAGCGCTTCGCTTATGGACCGCTTCGCTTGAAGAGCACTACGTTTGAAGAGCGCTTCGCTTTAGGAGCACTTCGTTTTAGGCCTTAAATACGCCGCAGGCGGATGCTCCTCGAGGCCGAAGGCCGCTCATCGAGTCCCGGGACGCTCCTCAAAGCCCGAAGGGCTGCTCCTCAAGTCCCGAAGGGACGCTCAGTAATTGATAAACCCATGGGCAGAATAAAAAATTTCATAGACAAATTATTAAAAAAGCCGGAAATGGATGATTCGGAAGTTGAAAAACTTCGCATAGATTTTCAATCAAGATATCATAATTTCAAGCTTCTTTTAACTGCCAACAACAAGGCTCTGGAGGTCATGGCTGATATTGAAATGGCCTTACAGGGAAAACGACCCTTTGGCATGTCCTTTATAAAGGCAAACTGTACGGGGGTATCTGTTAATGTCTTTAATATGCTAAAATATTTAGACAACCTTGCACCTGATAAATACGGTCAGCTATATACAAGTTTCAGTGACATTCAAAAAAAAATAGACAGTCTGCTTTCAGCAAAGAAGCCTGTAAAGGATGACAGGTTGCTTATACCCCTGGATAATGTGAACAAGGATATGGCTGATTTTGTAGGAAGCAAGATGGCCAATATCGGGGAAATAAAAAACAGTCTTAAGGTTGATGTCCCAGGTGGATTTGTCATAACAGCGGCCGGGTATGATCATTTTATCAAAGAGAATGATCTGCAGGCGGAAATTGACGGCAGATTTCAGTCTGCCGATTCGGACAATATAGAAAAGCTTTATACTTTGAGCGCCGAGATCCAGCAGCTCATAATCCGATCAAAAGTACCGGAAGATCTGGCCGATGCCATTAAGCAGGCATGGAGACAGCTTGAAGACAAAGCAGGCAAACCGATAACAATGGCTCTTAGAAGCAGCGCTCTGGGCGAGGATACACAGGAAAGCTCATTTGCTGGTCAGTATCGAAGCGAATTAAACGTAAGTAATGACAGTGTTTTTCAGGCATATAAGGAAGTTGTCGCAAGCAAATACAGCCTTCAGGCAATGACATACAGGTTGAACAAGGGGTTTAAGGATGAAGATATTGCCATGTGTGTGGGATGCATGACCATGGTGGATGCCGCGGCAGGGGGTGTCATTTACTCATGCAATCCCGTTAATCTAAGGGACAATTCTATTTTTATCAATTCTACACTGGGATTGCCTAAATCAGTTGTTGACGGCAGCGAGGCCTGTGACCTGTTTGTAATTTCAAGAAAGACGCCCATGGAACTTATCCGCGAGGATATACAGGTCAAAGAGAGAAAGTTCGTCTGTTTTCCCGAAGAAGGTGTATGTGAAATGGAGTTAACCGGAGATGCGGGGAATCAGGCATCTATAGATAAAAACCAGGTATTTTATCTGACCGACATTGCAGTTAAGGTTGAAGATTACTATCAGACACCCCAGGATATTGAGTTCGCAGTCGGACAGGATGGAACAATTTATATACTGCAATGTCGTCCATTGCAGCAAATGGATACGGCAAAGAAAGATTTTCCGGAGCCTGCATTAAAAGATGATGAGACAATCATCACCAGGGGAGGAATTACAGCAAGCCCGGGTTCTGCCTGTGGTGAAGTTTATCTGGCCGATAAAGGCATAGATGTTCTAAAGTTTCCTGAAGGTGCGGTACTTGTTGTAAACCAGGCGCTGCCCAGATGGGCTTCCCTTTTAAATCGAGCTGCTGCCGTAGTCACAGGCCAGGGCGGTTTTGCAGGACACCTTGCCAATGTGGCAAGAGAATTCGGAGTTCCAGCACTTTTTGGCCTTCCGGATGTTATGGACAACTTGACCCATGGAGAGTTGGTAACTGTTGATGCCGACTCTCTTGTTATCTATAAGGGTAAGGTAGAATCTTTGCTTGTACAATCTGAGACAAAGAAAAACCTTATGGAAGGAAGCCCTGTTTATGAAAGCCTGAAACAGGTAAGCAACTTTATCATTCCTTTAAGCCTGCTCGATCCAGATTCCCATGAATTCAACCCGGTAAATTGCAAGACTTTTCATGACATTACAAGATTTATCCATGAAAAGTCGGTAAATGAGATGTTCAATTTCGGAAAGGAGCATAATTTTTCCGAGCGATCGAGCAAACAGCTCCATTATAATGTTCCCATGCAATGGTGGGTTTTAAACCTGGATGACGGGTTTAAGGAAGAGGTAAAGGGAAAGTACATCAAACTTGATAATATTCTCTCAATTCCCATGCTGGCATTCTGGGAAGGATTTGCCGCCATTCCCTGGGATGGTCCACCGCCCATTGACGGTAAAGGACTCCTGTCGGTCATGTTTCATTCAACCACAAATACGGCTTTAACTCCGGGAGTACGCTCGAAGTTTGCTGATCGTAACTATTTCATGGTTTCCAAAAATTATTGCAGCTTAAATTCGAGACTCGGTTACCATTTTTCCATATTAGAGGCCCTGGTGAGTGATCGAGCCGGTGAAAATTATGTAAGCTTCCAGTTCAAGGGAGGTGCTGCAGATTATGATAGGCGTGTTAAGAGGGCCTTCTTTATTAAAAGCATACTGGAAGAATATGGCTTCAGAGTAGAGGTTACGGAAGACAGCCTTATTTCCCGCATAGAGGGCCATGATAAAGACTACATGATAAAGCGCCTTGAAATACTGGGTTATTTGACCCTCCACACCCGCCAGCTCGATATGATCATGTCAAACCGGGCCAAAGTCAATTATTACAGGTCGAAAATAATAAAAGATATTGATGAGGTAATCATTCCATGACCCTGCCATGAAGGATTAGATGCTACAATCCGGACAAACAAGAACTAAGGACTATAACAGATTGAAGATTGTCGATTGTCGATTGTCGATTGATGGAATTCGCTACGCTCAGTCGGTTTTTATAAAAATGATAACCATCCTTAAATCATCAGTCGTCAATCGCAAATCATCAATTAGTCACATTCCCATTTGGTAACATCAACAACAAATTGTCGACATGTTGTTAAGCGCTTAATTCCCGCATCCTTTACAGTCTGTAAAAAATACCGACACACCTGCATAATTTTTTTTTCACATATAATTCCTCGATATTAAATAAACGCCATCATATCAAAAGCTTATCGAAAATTGATTCTATCTCCTTATTTGGCATAGAGATTGCTAATTTTATTAAGCGTTAAAGAAGAGAGACCTTTGAAAAATGGTAATTTTTGTTCGAGTTCAAGGAAGGCGAAAATTTCAACCACAGGAATATATAGAATATTTCGAGGATTGAAATTTGAGCCTGACGCAGAAATCGGACAGATAAGCGTAGACTTCGAAAAGTGCCGTTTTGCAAAGGTCTCGGGGAGAAAAACATGAAAAAAGGTCACTATGCTAAAATAAGAAAATTCGTATTTACCAGCATGATACTGGCACCGATTATCCCGTTTGTATTAATCCTGAGTGTTGGATTCTATTATTTTACGACTTCCCTGGAAAGCAGCACCATAGCAAGCATGAAAAGGATCGTGGAAGATCATGGCCAGATGATCGGTTCATTTCTTAAAGAGCGAGAGGCTGATCTTAAGTTTATTCTCCATTCTTATGATTTTAATGACATTGCCGATCCTGTGATACTCGATAATACCTTTAAACGGCTGAAGAAAGAGTCTCCTACTTTTATTGATCTTGGTGTTTTTAATAAAGATGGTATCCATGTGGCATACCATGGGCCTTACAAGTTGGTAGGAAAAGATTACGGAAAGGAAGAATGGTTCAAGGAAGTTATGAAGAAAGGCCAATATATCAGTGATATTTTTCTTGGTTTCAGGCGGATACCACATTTTGTCATCGCCCTTAAAAGGGAAGATTCAGAAAATTCATGGGTTATTCGGGCTACAATCGATACATTCATGTTTTGTAATCTTGTCAAAAAGGTTCGCATAGGTAAAACCGGCGAAGCTTACATTGTGAATACCGACGGAATACTACAGACAGAGCGGCGATCCGGCGGAAACCTGATGGAGAAACCGGCGGATACAATAAAATACTTAAAAAGCCACAGCGACATTAAAATTTACAAACAGGAGAAAGAATATCTTTATGCTACAACATGGCTGAAAGATGACAACTGGATGCTGGTTGTAAGACAGGAAAAGGCTGATGCATTTAGCGCATTTCGCACAGCCTCCTACATTATTATTTTTATTTCGATTATCGGTGGCGCCATTATAATTGCTGCCGCTTTTTTCATGACCGGAAGAATCGTCAGGCGGCTTGAGAGAATGGATGCGGAAAAAGAGCAATTGAACCAGCAGCTTATAGGCGCAAGCAGGCTTGCAGAGCTTGGCGAAATGTCCACAGGATTTGCCCATGAAATCAACAATCCTCTCCAGATTATCAAAAGTGAACAATCTCTAATTGAATTGAATATGTCAGAGTTAAAAGAAGCGGGCCAGCTAAAAAAATCGGAACCTCTGGATGAAATCGAAGATTCCATGGAACAGATCAAGCTTCAGGTTTCCCGATGTTCAAAGATTACCCAGCAGATTCTTAAATTCGGCAGGCAGAGCGAACCCGAAAGACTCGATGTGGATCTCAGGAGTTTTATACCCGAGGTAACCGATATGGTGGCAAAAAAAGCCAGCGTACACGGGATTTCGATAAAACAGAATGTGGCTGAAGATACTGCTCCTGTTTATGGGGATACATCGCAGCTCCAACAGGTTTTACTTAACCTGTTCAACAATGCAATGGATGCGATAATTGATCAGCATGGAACATTTGGCGGGAAGCTGTCTATAGAGGCGGGGCCAAAGGGAAACAGAAACATAGAAATTAAAGTTACAGATAACGGAAGCGGCATAAGTCCTGAGAATTTAAGTAAAATATTCTCCCCGTTTTTTACAACCAAGCCTGTGGGAAAAGGAACGGGCCTGGGTCTTTCCGTCTGCTACGGAATAATCGATAAAATGGGCGGAACAATGACGGCAACCAGCGAGAAGGACGTTGGTACGACTTTTATAATAAACCTGCCGGAAGCAAAATAGCTGATAGCTCATAGTTGATAGCTCATAGGGAATAGTGAACAGCTTATGGCTTAATGTCCTTAACTTAAGCAAATTTTCAATTAATTTATGAATATCGAATATCGAACAAGGAATATCGAACCGCAGAAGTAAGGAAAAAACACTTCGAAATTCGACATTCCTTGTTCGGTGTTCTGCGGTTCAATAATCAATAATCGCTTAAGTCAATGGCATTGAATTACGGCTGACAGCTCACAGGTGATAGCTGATTAACAGCCTGATTTGGATTAACCGGAACTAATAAAATTAATTTGCCACAAAGTCACAAAGAAAATATTTTATCATAATTTATTCAGTGCCTTGTGCCTTGGTGGCAGAAAGAGAGGAGATATGGCAAAAATGAAAATGATGCTGGTGGATGATGAAGAAAGGTTTCTTCAGACTACCAGCAAACTTCTTGCAAAAAAAGGTTATGATGTTGTGACTGCCTTAAGCGGCACGGAAGCTCTGGAAAAATTGATTTCCCAAAATACTCACGTGGTTATTCTGGATGTAAAAATGCCTGGCATGGACGGAAATGCCACTTTAAAGGAGATTAAAAAGCTTTATCCAATGGTTGAAGTTATAATGCTGACCGGCCATGCAACCGTGGAATCCGCCATTGACGGACTAAAGTCGGGGGCTATCGATTACCTGATGAAACCTGCCGACATTGAAGAGATTATCGAAAAGGCGGAAGCAGCCTTTTCGAAAATACAAATCCTTGAAGAAAAGATCAGGGTGGCCCAGACTCGACGATTTATGAAATCTCCAAGGGAAATTTTAAAAAGTTCGAAGAATCTGTAAATCCGGCCATGGTTGAGTCGTTGAGTGGTTGAGTAGATAAGTTGGTATTATAACGTCAATATTAGCATAATAAAAGGAGCTGGAAATGGCAAAAGAGAAAAAGGATCTTAATAAATGGTACATAACAAGGTACTCAAAAGAAAAGGAGCGTATTTTTTTATTTTATGCTGCCGTAGCCATGTCTATTCTCTATGGCTACTGTAGGCTGTTCTGAAATTATTTTTCGCGAGCCCTAAGCGGTGTTTGTGCATAAAAGCCCAGCATAAAAACCGGTTTACATGAATCTTTATGAGTGGAAAACCAACGAAAATTCGGAGGAAGGAATATGGCCGAGGAGAAAAAGAAAGCAACAGGATACGACAAGTATGTTGACTGGAAGCTGTTTGCTATTCCCTTGACGCTTGTCACTATATTAATGTTCATACCAACACCTAAAAGCATGCTCGATGTTGGTGTGGAATACTCCATGGGTTCGAAGTATGTTATGAATCATTTTGCAACAGAGCTTTTTGGCAAACGAACCAATGATCTTTCCCAGTGGCAGGTCCAACTGGTCAGGATGATGGAAGCAGGTGTGACCAAGGCATCTTTTAGCCATCAAGGACTTATGAAACGGAGTGCGAAATGGTGCAAAAGCAACAAGATACCAACCACACCGGCGCATATAAAACAGGTAAAGGATTTTGCAGGGGAGATAGCACCGGAAAAATTTAAGAAACTCATGGAAGACGGTTATGATTTGAGGGTAAACAGGCTTAGCTATGACATGTTGACGGATAAGGAAAAGAAAAAGGCCGACAGAGCCGGATTTCATGTCAAGGCGGCTGTCGGGATCGTTATTTTTGTGGTGATCTGTTTTGT
>JAUWOH010000509.1 GCA_030612225.1 Desulfobacteraceae bacterium | reverse complement strand
AAACTGCCAGGATTATTTTTTTATCAGTCTGTTTGGGAAAGTTGATAACAGATTTTTTTAACTTGCTTATTGTTGCTTTAATATTTGTTTTCTTCTCCCACTTGACCTCGCCGAATAATAAAAACTTATTGTCTAATGACTCGGCTATGATATCAATCTCCATATTCTTTCCATCACGACCGCGCCCCCACCAGCGTTGACCCGGTTTCCAGCGAATATTTTCGATATTAAGATGAGCTGTGGATTTTCGCGCCATTTCCTCCCATATTTCAGCGGTCTGGGCCTTAAAATGATTTTGCGATTCAGCATAAACCGCATCAATAAGGTCTCGTTCAAGAAGTGAATGATTGGGCAGGACAATCCGGTACCAAAACAATAAAAATGGATCTTTGAGCCTGTAAATGGTTTTTTTAGATGACCTTGGACTTTCTCCAAAAGGATGGTCACGTTTGATATAACCAAGTTCAATTAAATTGGCCAAAGGACGAGTCAGGCTGGTTGCCGGTTTCCCCAAACGACCCGCGATTTCTGATAATCTGTTTGAACCATTGGCAATTAAAGAAAGAAGAGAATGCGGCTGGCTTGCGCTGCGCATATCATCAAGCAACAGACGCATAGGCTCGCTGTGCAAGATGCCGTCTCTATCCAGGACAAGTTCTTTGCAAGCTTCTTCCTGGTTTCGGTAAGTTTTTGCAAGCTCCCAATATCTGGGCACTCCGCCCCAAACAGAATACGCCTCAATGGCTTTAATACTGTTGAGGGGCAAGGCCTCTTTTATCCATCCCGGTTCAAGGGGCCGAACTTTGATAATTTCCGCGGCCCTGCCGTATAACGGCGCGGAACCGTCAAGGACTAAGCCATGCATCATTCTTTGTGAAGACCCGCAAATTATGATGTTTGTTTTATTTTGTTGGTTATCAATTAATTTTTGGATGATGCTTGGCAGTTCCCTGGATTTCTGGACCAGGTAGGGGAATTCATCTAAAATAAGAGTTGTACCCCTTTTAGCCTGATGTTGCAGGGCCGACAATAAAACTTCCCATGAAGGGTAGTTTGCCTGTCCAAAACCAGGGATTGTTCTACCTGTCTCTGCGGCAAGGCTTTGAATTTGCAGAGGAGTTTCTTGCTGATCGGCAAGGAAATAAATATCTGTTTCTTTTGCGACATGCTGCAGTAAGGTTGATTTGCCACATCGTCGTCGTCCATAAATTACAACCAATGAGGGATCGGGAGAACCTAATACTCTTGTGAGTTTGGCAAGTTCTCGTGTTCTGTTCATGAAATGTAATCTCATATGATGGCCTCAGCCCGTCAAGATTAATATGCGTGTCACACATAATGTTTAACAAACATAGTGTTTAGTGTCAAGGAAAAGTTGGACATTTATTAGTTTATAATTTTCTTTTTTTTTAGACAGGATGAACAGGATTTACAAGATAGTTTATTTTTATTTTCATTACTTTCCTGATGAAAGTTATGAAGAATAATCCGGCTTTGCCGGAAAAGAACATAATTTTACCTGTTTGTTTTGGATGAATTAAGTT
>JAUWOH010000329.1 GCA_030612225.1 Desulfobacteraceae bacterium | reverse complement strand
TTATTACTAAAAGTATCACTGCCGAACTGAGGTACGATTCAAGAAACAGGATTTTTAATCCTACAAATGGATCAGATCACAGCATAATAGTTGAATATGCACGCTTTGATGGAGATATCGGATTTACTAATTATATCGCTAATACTGGGTGGTATATTCCACTGTTTAAAGATTTAGTGGGATTTGTACATGCAAAGGGCGGATATGTTCGTGAAAATCCTGATGGGAAACTCCCGGATTATGAGCGGTTTTTTCTTGGCGGGATAAATTCATTGCGAGGTTTCGAATGGGAGGATCTGGCTCCTAAAGATGATGATGGAAATGAGATCAGTGGAGATAAATTTGTGCAATTTAATATTGAATTGCTGATTCCTCTGTTTAAAGAAGCTGGAATAGTCGGGGTTATTTTTTTTGATACAGGTGATGTTTATGATACTGATGAAGATATCGATTTAGGGGAATTAAGAGAGAGCGCCGGATTCGGATTCAGATGGTTTTCACCCGTAGGCCCTATTCGTCTCGAATACGGGTATATACTTGATCCGGTAGTGGATCAGGGCGAAGGAGGGCAATGGGAGTTTACAATGGGTGGAGCATTTTAAGTGGACAGAAGCGGGTTCTTAGATAAAGAACTGGTTTTTGTACACACTCGACACAGGGGTTTTTTCCGGGAGTTACTGTAATCGCTCCAAAACATTGAATATCGAATATCGAATCACGCCACAGGCGTGACAGAATTACAAAGGGGGCACTTCGACATTCGATATTCTGCGGTTCAGAAAAAGTACTGGTAAAACCGATAGTTACCATAGCCACGGTGTCATGTTTGGGTAAAAGTCAGGATAAAAAGAGAGAGCGGACTTTTTACGAGTTCATTAAATTAAAGAGACAATTATTTAATATAATAAAATATCTGGAGGGGTACTAATATGCGGTTTTTTAAAATAATATTTGCTGTGATATTTATTACGACTTTTGTTTTTATTTTTTCATCGAATGCTGCCGACGTTGCAAAGATCGGAGTTGTTGATTTAAAAAGAATTCTTGATAACTCAAGTGCCGGGAAATCAGCACTGGCTGAACTTACCAAACAGGGTAAAAAGATGGAGGGAGAACTTGAGAAACGAAAAGCCGAAATTGAAGAAATCCAGAAAAGTATGGAACGTCAGGCCGCAGTTATGAGCAAAGCAGCTCGTGAAGAAAAAAACCGTGAGCTTCAAATTAAAATATACGACATTAAAAATCTTGAGAAAAAATATAAATCTGAATTAAGGAAAAGTGAAAGAAAAAAGTTTATAAAGATACAAAAAGAGGTTTTTAGCGTTACTCGAGAAATTGGGAAAAAGGAAGGCTATCTTATAATTTTTGATAAGAATGTTGCAATATATGTTCCAAAGACACTGGATCTGACTGATAAGGTAATACAGGAGTATAATGCAGGCTATAAAAAATAACGTAAGCGTTCACCGGCACCGCATCTGCACGCGTTCAGGACAACCAGCATCGTACTATATATAGCTGGTCGCCCTGATCACGCACATCTGCAGCGCCTGTGAACGCCTACAGAACGGAGATTGTGCGACCTTTTTGTGTTCCGAATGGGCGTGAATGGGTACAAAATAACTATCCGTTCAAGGGTTAAACGGTTCAAAGTTTCTATTTTTGTAACATCTGATGGAATAAATGGGTCTCGGTAGAACTCTCAATCGAATTATTCCACAATTTTGCGTATGAATAAACCCGCTTTGCCATGAATTTACTTTTACAACCCAAAGTCGCCACTAAAGTTCATGGTTGATGTATCAATACTTGAGATTTGCGTTGAACTTTGAACCTCTGGACCTTGAACCCCGGAACCTTTGAATCCGTGAACGATTACAACAATACAGTTGCAGGTTTTTTATGGAGATATTACTTTCTGAAATAGCAAAAATGGTTGATGGCAGGGTTAAAGGCGATCTAAAGAAAAAAATCTATGGTGTGGCTCCTTTTGAACATGCATCCGATGATGATATAACCTTTGTGGATAGTGTAAAGTTAGCCAAAACGATCAGTGAAACGAAAGCAGGAGCTGTCATCGTTCCAATGGATGTTGAAGCGGCTTCAAATAACATTGTGCAAGTAGAAAATACAAGAGTTGCATTTGCAAAAGTTATGAATATTTTCTATCCGGCTTCAAAACCAAAATCTGGGATAAGTAACAGTGCTCATATAGGCGATAATCTAATATATGGAAAAGAAGTATCCATTGCCCCTTTTGCGGTGATTGGAAATAATGTTACAATTGGTGAACGTGTCATCCTGAACTCCTGTGTTGTTTTGGGAGATAATGTTAAAATAGGAGATGACACATTTATTTATTCCAATGTAACAATAGCTGAACGCTGCGTTATAGGCAACAGAGTAATCATTCATTCCGGTTCGGTAATAGGAAGCGACGGTTTTGGGTTTGCACCTGACAAGGAAAAGTATTATAAGATTCCCCAGACAGGTATAGTCCGGATTGATGATGATGTAGAAATAGGTGCAGTAAATACTATTGACAGGGCTACTTTTGGTAAAACGTGGATTTGCAGGGGTGTTAAGACCGACAATTTGGTTCATATAGCTCATAATGTAACTGTGGGTGAAGATACCGTAATTGTTGCTCAGACTGGAATTGCCGGAAGCGCAACAATAGGGAGACACGCTGCAATATCCGGACAGGTTGCGATAGTAGGGCATATAACTGTAGGTGATAATGTGCAGATTGCAGGGCAAGCAGGAGTTGCAAAATCACTTGCAAGTGGTGAAGTAGTATCAGGTACACCGGCGATTCCTCATAGACTGTGGCTCAGAGTACAAAATATTATTCCCAAACTTCCAGAACTTAAAAATAAAATTCGGACAATTGAAAAACGTTTAAAGATAATAGAAGAAAAACAGGAGAATTAAAATGGAGAAAGTTGCTGATATTCAAACGATCATGGATTATCTGCCTCACAGGTACCCATTTTTACTGGTTGATCGGGTTCTGGAGATTGTACCAGGCGAGAAAATTGTTGCATTAAAAAACGTTACCATGAACGAGCCGTTTTTTCAGGGGCATTTTCCGGGTGTTCCTATAATGCCGGGTGTGCTTATTGTAGAAGCAATGGCACAGGCTGGTGGAGTACTGTTTTCATCACAATTAGAAGAAAAGCACAGTAACCTTTTTTATTTCATGGGGATGGACAAGGTAAAGTTTAGGAAACCTGTTGTTCCCGGGGATCAGATTATTCTTGAAGTTAAAATTATCAGGCAGAGATCAAAGGCGGTAAAGATGGCCGGAACCGCAACCGTTGATCAAAAAGTTGTGGCTGAAGCAGAGATAATGGCCACTATTGGAGAGAAATCATGATACACCCAACAGCTATTATAGACCCAAAGGCAGAGGTCGATTCCAGTGTGGAAATCGGTCCGTATTCTATTATAAAGGAGAATGTTTCTATCGGATACAACACCACGATAGGGCCTTATGTTATTATCGAGCCTTATGTAACAATAGGGCCGGAGTGTAATATATTTCAATACGCCGCAATAGGTGCTGTGCCGCAGTCTTTGAAATTTAAAGGAGAAGAGACCTATGTAAAGATAGGGCGAGGTTGCATAATAAGGGAGTTTGTTACCATACACAGGGGTACCGGATTCGGCAGCGGAATTACTGAAATTGGTGAAGAGAGCTTTCTGATGGCTTATACTCATATAGCGCATGACTGTACAATCGGTCGAAAAGTTATTTTATCTAACAACGCATCACTTGCCGGCCACATAACGATAGGTGATTATTCTATTATCGGAGCTCTTGTCGGTATTCACCAGTTTGTAAAGATCGGGGAACATGCATTTATTGGAGGGAAATCAGCCATTGTTAAAGATATTCCGCCATATGTTATTGCTGCAGGTGATCGAGCAAAACTGCACGGAATGAACAGTATCGGACTAAAGAGGAGTGGTTTCTCCAAATCTACGTTGTCTGCATTAAAAAAAGTATATAGAATTATCTTTCGTATAGGGCTGACATTAAATGAAGCTATAGAAAGGGTGTCCGCAGAAGTTGAGCAGATTCCTGAAGTTGTAAATTTTATTGATTTTATCAAATCGTCTGAAAGAGGAAT
>JAUWOH010000272.1 GCA_030612225.1 Desulfobacteraceae bacterium | reverse complement strand
CTTTGATTTCGCTCTTTGAAAAATTACGTTTTTATATTTTTAGCCGTTTCACATAAACTGCAGTCGATTAAAAGATTTCTACAATACTATTTTTAGCTTGTGTCAAAAAGAAATTGATAAGTGAAGACTTCATGCGGAATTTCCAGCACCAACAGGATATCTTTTTGTAATTCATTTAGTTCGGATACGAAACCATAAGTATTGCCGTCAGGTAAAACCATTTCTCCTTTTACGATATCCTGAAATTCAGCAAGGAGATATTCTGTTTTGGGATTGCGAACATCTTTCCTGTTGGGCATGAAGTTGTCCAACCCTTTATCCCTTTGACTGATATTTTTCCTTGCTGCTCTTTCGATTAGAACAATTATCTGCAATGCTGTTTTGAAAAGAAACAAAAGAGCTTCGATCCGTTCGGGAGTTTGTAAATAGATCGGTTCAAGATTGTATCCGCTTTTGGCTCTGCGGTTTGTATGCTCGCTTTTATACTGGTTTTTGTGGGCCATCATTGCAGCTTCAATCGTTAAATCTTCCCTGGACTTGTTGGTTAACAGCGGATAATAGCCGCAACGATATAAAGCCTTTTCAAAAGCCGCTTTGTCGAATTTTAATCCAACGCCGAAATGATCCGTGCTGACAGCGATTTTGTCTTGTTTTTTGTTCTTTGCCGGTCGCCCTCTTTTTTTGTTTTTGTATGTTACGATCGGATTGTTTTTGATGCTGTATTCAAAAAAATCAGTCGTATAATATTTTGTTAGGATTGAAGCGCAGGCCTTATCAATCGACTCTTCGGTTTTGAGTTTATATTTGTTAAGCTTCTTGTTCAGCTCTTTGAACGCGGTCTTTGTTTTTGCAACACGGTTCTTAAGGGTTCGGCGTTTTCTGGCAAACAGTCCATGGTCATACAGTATGATCATCCTGAAAGGATAATCCTTTGTCTCATGACTGATGGTCATGGGAATCTCAAAACCGCGGTTTATCTTGCCTTTGTACGGAATCAGAATTTCATGATCATGCCGGTCAAGTGCTTCATGAAACTCAGTCTTGTATGTCTTGTACATCGGCACAGGGGCTATGAAAAATCCCTCATTATCATGGATGTGCGCCATATTCTCTTTAGTGATTATTTTTGAATCGGCAACATAAAGAAAATCCTGGCGGCCTAACAGATCGATGAGTTTGTGCCATTGCTCGACATATGTTTCAACATCAGCCGTATTGCCGCTGTAAGCTTGCTGGAATAAGGGAAATGCACTGTCAGAGCTTACAGATAACGACCAGACAAGCTGTTTGAGATCCTTTCGATGCTTTTTGCTGTATCCAAAGCTGATTTTGATGCTGTTAGCTGTTTTATTCTTGCTGCATTCACCGTAAACCGATGCTGATGTGGTGTCATTGTGGCACAGATCGCTCTCAATGTTAAATTCATGGATCATTCTCTTGGTCACAAGAGTTTCCAGATTGCCGATACCGTAGTTGAATATAGCATCCAGCGTATCGGCCAGGCGGTCGTCAAAATATTCTTTAGCAGCGATGCCGGGCAAAATGACACTGAGTATTGTTCTATCACTGGCAAACTTGCAAAGCCTGTAAAGCTGAAGAGCCTGGAACAAAATGCCGGTAATCATTGCAATACTGGCCTGGCCGTGAGTGAGAATCTTTCTTCTTGGGTCAATAGGAACATTTTCATCAATTATTTGAGCGATATTGCATTTTTCAAAATAAAAACGTAGTATCGGAGCAAAACCGACGCCCTTTGTCTCGACAGATTTTATAATATTTTTAGCCATATACAGAGCACTCCTTTTATTTACAGACACTCTATAATATGGTTAAGGAAAAGTCTAGTTTTATATGCTATGATTACAACAGGTTACGAGCTGTTGTATCGTGTTATTACTTTGAATGCTCTTGTTTTTAGCTATTTTCGTACATTTTCATCGAATTTTAAATTATCAAACACAATATACCAACAAGCGAAATATAAGTTAAAGCAGTTTGTCGATTTTACTTATAATATCTTCTGCGATGGGATCGATTCTTCCTTTAACTGATGCGGATGAAATAGCATCAATTTGACGTCCCTTAATATCAGGTAAAATATCGCCGCCATCAGATGTTGTTAAAACAATTATTGAATTTAGTTCACCATATTTATTAAGAAAAGCTTCTACCTTCCTATCAATTTTCCATCCCATACATGTATTAATTATTAAAACAGCCGAATACTGTTTTGCATCCTCGTTTTTTAGGTTTTCTACGCCAATAATTCTTATATAAACAGCCTTTTCAAGAAATGCTTCTTGTATTTTCATTACAATTGCGTTTTTGAATTCACTTTTTCGTGATGCTATGAGAATTTTATTTTCAAGTGTTTTTTCATTGATTTCATAAAACTCGATATCGCTTTGCGGCCAAAAATATTGAGGCGCAGTACATCCATAATTTAACAATACGGAAAAAAGTAATGATAATATAATGCATCTGCACATTTTTAAATCCTTTCTTAAGTCTTTGTTTCCGGACCGATCCTGTTTGTGATTATGTCATGCATGCATCATCCCAATATCTACAATGAAATGGTGACACTGATTCTTCCAGGCTTTCAGTTTTTTTCCACAGATACGGCAATTTAAGCAAAAGGGACAAATTTTAAATTATATTCATCAATAATTGCCAAAAACTCTTCCGGCAGCATGTTTCTCACTTTGGAAATAATCTCAGAATGTATTTCTTTGTAAAAGGCCTGGGCAATTCCTCCGGCAATACATGCTATGGTATCGCTGTCACCTCCTAAGGATATCCCTTTTCGAACTGTGTCTTCATAATCTTTTGATTCCAGAAAAGCGATAATCGCTTCAGGCACTGAACCTTGACATGATACATCAAAATGATAATCCGGCCTAATTTCATCTATTGTTCGATTTAAATCATAGGCAAAGCGCTCGCTGATTTCCCTGCGAATTTCGGCCTTGCTTTTCTCTTTACGGGCTAAAAAAATCGTAAGTGCCGTTGCCTGAGCGCCTTTTATACCTTCAGGATGATTGTGTGTCACTTCAGCGCTTTTTTTTGCCTCAGCCAGCACATCTTCGATTGAATTGAATGCAAAGCCAACCGGACTCACTCGCATTGCAGAACCATTTCCCCAGCTATTATAAGGTTTGCTCTCTGCAGAATGCAGCCAGCGGTAAAAAGATCCCCCATAACCCGCATGAGGATATTTTAATCCAAAATTTTTAATGGAAGACGCATAATCAACATTATTTAAAATTGAAAAGGCCACCGCAACGGTTAAGACTGTATCGTCGGTAAATCTCGAATGGGCGCTGAATAGCGGAAATGAAGTGCTTTTAATCGGGTTTGCTTCATATACAGATCCGATAATGTCGCCTGTTATGGCACCTATCATTATTTTAGCTTTCCCTTGGATACTATTTGACACCAATTATACAACAGGGTTAGACAATGTGCCTATTTTATCAATAGTCAGTTTGACCGTATCACCTGGCTTTAAAAAAACCGGGGGGTTGCGAACAAACCCGACACCGCTCGGTGTGCCTGTTAAAATAACAGTTCCGGGCAAAAGGGTCATGCACGAAGATAAAAACTCGATAATTTTGGCAACAGAAAAAATCATATCTGATGTGTTTGTATCCTGCATGACCTTTCCATTTAAAATGCATTTTATTTGCAGGGTTTGGGGATCAAGAATTTCGTCAGTAGTAACCAGGCAAGGTCCCAGGGGGCAGAATGTATCAAAGCTTTTGCCTAAAACCCACTGCCCTCCGCCGGAGTTTTTTTGCCATCTTCTCGCAGAAACATCGTTGGCAATTGTGTATCCCAGGACATAATCCAGAGCCTTTTCTGCAGGAACGTTCTTTGCAGCCTTTCCGATAACTACAGCCAGTTCAACTTCATAATCGACCTGATTCGGGTCCATGCACAAAGGAGGGATGATAATCGGATCACCCGGATGGTTGAGCGCTGCCGGATTTTTCATAAACAACACGGGGTATTTGGGGAGCTTGGCTCCCGTCTCTTTTGCATGCTGATGATAGTTAAGCCCTATGCAAAGGATAGCTGCAGGTTCTACCGGGGTCAGCAGTTTTTTTACTCTTGTTTTTTCTCCCGTTGTTTTAGGACCGCTATACAAATGACCATGAAGCAGCACAGCAGTATCGTCAATGTATTTGTGGCCATAACAAACCCTGTCGTTCTCACCTATAAAACGTATTATGTGCATTAAAAATATCCTTTCATACTTCCTAACCGTTCATGGGTTCAAAGGTTCAGGGGTTCACGGTTGCATTCTTGTCCCCTGACTCCACTTTGGAGACCTATTTATGTAAATTGCATTATTATTCCTCGATCTTTTTAATTCTATTGTAGTCTTTTTGATCCTGATAGTCAATCAGCTAAAGCCTCACCTTCAGTTCAGTGTAAACGAATTTGGGATTTCATTTCCAAATATGTTTGCTCTGTTGTTACACTGGTATTTTCTTGACAAGATTTCAACTTAACAATAGTTATCTTAAACTACCTTATGATACATTTTAATCGCATTTGGGGAAATAAAACCGGATTATCTGAATGCGTTTTTTCAATAATCTAAAATGTTACACATTGTTTTATAAATGCAGTTGTGCTGCCCTTTAATAATAGGAGACCTTTGAAAAATGGTAATTTTTGTTCGAGTTCAAGGAAGGCGAAAATTTCAACCACAGGAATATATGTAATATTTCGAGGATTGAAATTTGAGCCTGACGCAGAAATCGGACAAAAAGTGCCGTTTTGCAAAGGTCTCAGGAGATATCTTGTGACTATTGCATTAA
>JAUWOH010000343.1 GCA_030612225.1 Desulfobacteraceae bacterium | reverse complement strand
AAAAAGGCTTTGAGTAATCGCCGGATGGCGTCGTAAAAAACCGCTACAACGCAGTAGATGAGTTTTTTTACGACGCCATCAACACTATTCTATTTTTGTCTTATATAGCCTCAAGCTGTTTGTGACAACTGAAATACTGCTAAAGGCCATTGCCAGGGCAGCCATTATAGGATGAAGCTGCCTTAAAAAATTTGGCAAAAATTCAAATGGGTACAGAATTCCTGCAGCAACCGGAATAAGTATGATGTTGTAACCAAAGGCCCAGAAAAGATTTTGTTTGATAGTATTCATGGTTGCCCTGCTTAACCTGATTGCCCTGGATACCCCGGTAAGGCTACCGCTGGAAAGAATTACATCCGCTGTTTCAATAGCTATATCAGTACCTGTTCCAATAGCCAGGCCCACATCTGCCTGGGCCAGCGCAGGCGCATCATTTATTCCATCTCCCACCATTCCGACTTTTTTTCCATTTTCCTGGATTTCTTTTATTTTTGATGATTTTTCCTCCGGCCGTACCTCTGCTACAATTTCGTCAATCCCGACCTGAGAGGCAATTGTCCGAGCTGTTTCAAAATTGTCTCCGGTCAACATAACAACCTTAAGATTCTGATCATGAAGCTGACTGATAGCGGCTTTTGATTCCGGCTTCAAGGTATCTGACACGGCAATCAGTCCGCTAAGCCTACTATCCTCAACAATAACCATAACAGTTTGTCCTTGGGATTGAAAGGTTCTAATTTTCTCCTGCGCCTTTTCAATATCTATCCCCTGTTCATGAAACCATTTCGGTTTCCCCAGCATAACAGAATGCCCGTCCACCTTTGCATAAACACCCAGACCTCCTGAGGCTTTAAAATCTTCCGGTTCAAAAAGATCGATACCTTTGGCCTTGGCCTCTTTAACAATCGCTTTTCCCAAGGGATGCTCAGATCCCCTTTCAACTGAAGCGCCAATTTTTAATAGGTATTCTCTATTTTCGAGGTTATTATTAAAAGAAACGATATCGGTTACCGCAGGTTTTCCCTCAGTAATTGTTCCTGTCTTATCAAGCACAATTGTATCTAACTTTGTCGCAGCCTCAAGAGCTTCACTATTTTTAAACAAAACTCCACTTTCAGCGCCCTTTCCGGTACCCGCCATTATCGCTGTTGGTGTGGCAAGGCCCAGCGCGCATGGACAGGCAATAACAAGTACAGCCACCATTCTTATCATGGCAGGTACAAAATCGCCCTTTGCAAAAAACCATAATAAAAAAACAACCAGGGCTATCATAATGATAGATGGAACAAAGACCGCAGCAACCCGGTCCGCAAGCGCCTGAATAGGAGCCTTGCTCCCCTGGGCTTCCTGAACCAGCCGAATGATCTGGGCAAGGACTGTATCTTTTCCGACACGCGTTGCATTGAACTTTAAAAGGCCGTCGAGGTTTATTGTTCCTCCCACAACTTTGTCACCGGGGTGTTTGTCCACCGGCAACGGCTCACCGGTCAACATCGATTCCTCTACAGAGGATTCTCCATCAAGGACTTTGCCGTCAACAGGAATTCGCTCTCCTGGACGTACGATAACCGTATCTCCTGCATTAACACTGCCCAGAGGCACCTCTTTTTCAACCGACTCTTCGATGATTGTTGCTGTTTTAGGCCTAAGACCGATTAGTTTTCGGATTGCACCACCGGTCCTGCCCTTGGTACGGGCTTCAAGCATCTTGCCGAGCTTGATCAGGGTTATTATAATTGCAGATGTTTCAAAATATACGTGATCGCCAACGGAAGGAAAAAAGAGAACGGCAAAAGAATAAAAATATGCCACAGAAGATCCCATGGCCACCAGGACATCCATATTTGCACTCTTGTTTACAAGGCTTCTAAACCCGCCAAGGTAATAATCCCATCCGGTGTAAAACTGTACCGGTGTGGCCAGTGCCCAGAAAAACCAGTTAACCCAAAGAGCATGGCTCCATTGGCCTGTAAATCCAAAATCCCGCCCCATGCTCAAAACAAAAAGCGGTAAAGCAAAAATTAAGCCTACAACAAACTTGCGGGTCTGGTCCTTGATTTCCGCATCCCGAGCAGCCTGTTCCGAGTCATCCCCTCCAGCTGTTTCTTCGGGAGGGATTACTCCGTAGCCTGCTTTTTTTATGGCTGATATTATTTCATCGATATTTGAAACACCTGCTATATAATCGACAAAAACCCTTTCGGTTGCAAAGTTTACAGATGCATTAACGACTCCAGGAACCTTCTTATTTAAAGCTCTTTCAATATTCATGGCGCAGTTGGCACAGGTCATTCCTGTCACGGGTAGTTCAACCTTTGTCGTTGCAACATTATAACCTGTGCTCCTAATTTTACCTACTACGTCATTAATATTGACCTGTTCCGGGTCAAAAGAGACGGCAGCCTGCTCAGCAGCAAAATTAACGTTTACATCTTCAACTCCCTCAAGTTTCTTTACACTGCGTTCGATATTTAGTGCACAGTTAGCACACGACATACCGATAACCGGCAGTATGATTTTAAGTTCGGCCATTGTTTCTGGCAGTTTTGCTCCTTAGGGCTCGGTAAAAAATACCTACCCTGAGACCTTTGCAGATAAGCGCAGACTTCGAAACGGCACTTTTTAAAGATCTCAGTCTGCAGGATAGTTGATTTCCTGTAGCTTTTCCTTAATCGTATCGAGTGAAGTGGGTGATTCCCATTCAACTGTAATACTCTTGCTGTCAGGATCACCTTCGACGCTCTTTACGCCATCTATTTCATTTAATTCGCCCTTAATAGACATCACACAGTGACCACAGCTTATATTTGGTACTATAAATGTTTGCTTTTCCATAATTTGTTACCTCCTACTTTGATGAATTCGACTTTTACGAGTTCATCAATATTTAACTGCTAATATTTTCCTTTCAAGTTTTATGCCAAGGGAAGGCAATTAATAATAACATTCTATATAAACATTTATATCAGATAGTTATGTCCTATCTGTTTAAACTGAAACTACGGCCGGACATCCCTCAAGATGGCTCCAATATACATGGCAATACACTTTAAAGAGATTGAAAAAAAACATCCACTTTTGCAAACATATAATCAGTTGATATCAAAGGAAAAAGGGCCGTTGTATCGTCTCACGCTTAAATGTGATACATAATTGTATCGAGACCTTTGCAGATAAGCGCAGACTTCGAAACAGCACTTTTCGAAGTCTGCGCTTATCTGCCCGATTTCTGCGTCAGGCTCAAATTTTGGCACTTTAGTGACACGAAGTGAAGCATCAGCGCTAACCTTTAGCGCTATCCTCGAAATATTCTATATATTCCTGTGGTTGAAATTTTCGCCTTCCTTGAACTCGAACAGATAAGCGGAGACTTCGGGAATTACCATTTTTCAAAGGTCTCGTATCATAAAATAAACCAGGTTGCTAAAAAAAATGGCGGGATTTCAGTACTTTAAATATTAAAAGGATAGACCATCATACGTTGTACTAATTGGCTTGTGGCAATTGCCTTCACACACTGCATTTCGTCCTGTTATTTGTTTAATTCCTGCAATATCTGTTTTACAAGATTCCCATCTGCAAGCTTGCCAAAATGTTTCATTATTGTCCCCATTGCCTGCATTGAATTCTTAAACTCGGAAAGGTCTATATTTTCATTAATCCAGGCTGTTATTTCCTTTTTTGCAACCATCTTTGGAAGATAGGATTCAAGTATTATAAGATAATCAGAAGAATCTTTCTCTTTTATCTCAAGAACCGTTTTTTCAGATTTTACAAGTTTCCTTATGATACCAAGTAAGTCATCATTGGTGATCTCTTCCGGCTTTTTGACTCTAGTTGTTTTTTTACCGTTTTCCAGTTCAATTGGAACGGTAAGGCTTGGATACTCTCCCATGACTATTCGAATTGTATCTCTGACCTGGTTGTTTTTTCCAAGCATCGCCTTTTTAAG
>JAUWOH010000178.1 GCA_030612225.1 Desulfobacteraceae bacterium | reverse complement strand
CCCCAGATATTCATGATTCGATGAACATGGGTGTCCACACATATGGCGGGTTTGTTAAATGCCACAGATAAAACAAGATTGGCTGTTTTACGCCCTACCCCGGGCAGTTTTAGCAGTTCATCTATTTCATCCGGCACCTTATTGTCATAAGTTTTCAGAGCGCCCGGCAGGCGATGAAGATACTTGGCTTTATTATTAAAAAATCCAACCGGTTTTATCAATTTACGTATTTTTTCCTCGCTCAATCCGGCAAGCGCATGAATATCAGGAGATTCCTTAAACAACCTGGCAGATGCTTTTGCAGTTGTTTCATCCCTGGTTCTTGCTGAAAGCATTGTTGCAACCAGTACCTTGAAGGGATCTCGGGTCTGTACTGCTATCAGGTCAACAACAGGGGTATGGTAACTTGCAACTTCCTGTTCTAAAGCCAGTAGAAAAGATTCAAGATTTATTGTCATATTGCCCCATTTTGCTTTATAAAAAAATTTGAATTGGCCCTTCCACGAAGTACATAATAGAAGTGTATTACTCACTAAGAGTGCAACAAAGGCTATATCATTTACATGGGAAAATCAAGGCGGTTTCAGACGAAGTCTCGCTACACGGCGGCATTGCCTTTGGTTTTGACTGGCTGGGCATTTGTGCTTGACGAAGCCGGAAAAAAAACCGATATAGGATATAAATGTTGTCATTACTCGAAAGATGCAATTATAAGGAATGGGATTTGTGTTGATTTGTGGGAAAGTCAGTTGCAACAAAGAATGATAAGATAGAGAATCAAAGCATGCGCAATAATTTGAAATTCAATTTACCGGACGGGTATAAGGAACAGCAATTGATCAGAGAATTGGCCGATCAATATGCAATCAAAAAAGAGCCGGCTATTTCTGAGAATTTTGCCATTTATGATACGTTTGACTGGCGGCTATTTAATAAATCACTTGTTTTGTATCGATCCGGCAACAAGCTGTTTTTGCGCAAACTGGCAAAAAGCGAAATTATACATACCATTGAAATCACTTCTTTACCCGTTTTTATATGGGATTTTCCCGATGGTAAATTGAAAAAACAGCTTGAGCCGATTATAAAAATGCGAACACTTTTAAAACTTGTTGAAGTGCATTGCCGGTCAAAGACTTATCGTATTTTGAATCAGGACGGAAAAACAGTGACACGATTGGTCTATGAAAAGATTCTACCGTCTCGTGAAAAATATGCGCCGGCCCTGGCTGCTCATTTATGGTTGAAACCAGTTAAAGGCTACCCCAAATATTCTCAAAATCTGGCCAAACGATTCGAGGAAACAGGATTTACAATCAGTAAAAAGGAAGATATCTATTTTAAAGTGCTGGACGTCGTTGATAAAAAACCGGGCAGCTATTCTGCAAAATTAAACATTCAACTCGATCCTGATATGCGCTCTGATGATGCTACAAAAGTTATATTGCACTTTTTATTACAAATAATGAGGATTAACGAAGCCAGCATTGAAAAAGACCTGGACACGGAATTCCTGCATGATTTCCGAGTTGCCATTCGCCGCACCCGCTCGGCTTTGGGACAGATTAAAGATGTGTTTCCCATGGGGACGACCAACCGCTTTAAGAAAGATTTTGCTTTTGTGGGTGAACTTTCTAACCAGTTAAGGGATTTAGATGTCTATCTCCTCAAGGAGGATACCTACAAAGCAATGCTCCCCCCTGTCTTGCAAAAAGATATTGATCCTTTATTTGAATATTTACGACAAAAACGATCAAGAGCATTAAAGAACGTCCTTAAAGGTTTGAAGTCTAAGAAATATGGGAAGATTTTACATGATTGGGAGGCCTTTTTAAATGAACCGAGAAAGGATTCTGATACGGCAGCTAATGCCAAGCTCCCGGTAATTTATTTGGCGCGGAAAAGAATCTATATGAAATACCAGGGTGTTGTAAAAGCCGGCAACCTGATCATAGAGAACACCGAAGACGAGATGCTGCATGTCCTGAGAATTCAATGTAAGAAATTGCGATACTTGATGGAGTTTTTCTCCAGTCTGTTTCCTCTCAAAAAAATTAATGTCTTGATTGAGCAATTGAAGAAACTGCAAGGCAACTTAGGGGACTTTAACGATCTTTGTGTTCAGGAAGATTATCTTTTTAACATTACCAGGGAATTGCCAGCAACCCATCAGCAGTTAAAAAAAACACTGGTGGCAATTGGCAGCCTGATTGGAACATTGGATAGAGAAAGAAAGACAGTTAAAGATGCATTTGCCAAAACCTTCACAGACTTTGTATCGTCTAAAAATCAGGGGTTGTTCCGGGAATTATTCACCTTAAAACCATAATAGGCCCCTATGGGCATTTTTGGGGGCAGCATGTTGTAATAAACTGAGGGTTTCAGGTGTCGGGTGTCAGGGCGTGTTGGTGCCTTATCCTGAACCCCGAACACTGAAACCTTTAACTATCGCCATTAAATGTTCAGCACTCCTACTGCTTCGCAGGGGTCATTTTTTCCGAACACTGTCTCGAAGGAAACTTAGGTACTTACATGGCAACGCTGGCACTTTACAGCAATAAAGGCGGGGTGGGCAAGACCGCGGCAGCAGTAAACTTGTCCTATCTTGCAGCGCAGGCAGGCGCTAAAACCCTAATCTGCGATCTGGACCCTCAAAGTTCCACAACCTACTATTTTCGGGTAAAGCATAGACTTAAGTCCCAAGCCAAGGGGTTCATTAAAGGAAGAAAGCACCTTTATAAAAGTATTAAAGGCACCGATTATGAAAACCTGGATCTGCTGCCGGCAGATTTCTCGCTCCGTAATTTAGATGCCACTTTTGCTAAACTGAGGCGTTCAAAACAGCAGTTGAGAAAAATTCTAAAACCTTTTAAAAATCAATATGACTTAATCATTCTTGACTGTCCGGTCACCATCAGCATCCTGGCTGAGAATATACTCAACGCTGTAGATTACACCCTGGTTCCACTGATTCCAACAACACTGTCCGTGCGAACTCATAGACAATTACTGTCTTTTTGCAAAAAAAATAATTATAAGACGGGTAAGATTTACACCTTTTTTTCCATGGTCGATCGGCACAAAAAAATGCACCATGACCTCATTAGGTCCGTGTCAAAGGAGTTTGATGGTGTTTTACAAAGCTATATTCCTTATTTGGCGCAGATCGAAAGAATGGGAATTTACCGAGAACCGGTTGTGGCTTTCGCACCAACATCAGCGGCTTCAAAATCATATCAAAACCTATGGGACAAAGTTCAAAAAACCATACTTTCTCCTGAGAAACGGAAATAAGGAAGATCGTAACAGTTTCGCCACAAAGACACCAAGTCACAAAGAAAAGATAATAGTTTTAAAACAATATATGAAAGGGAAGAATTCATTCCTAAAAAATCAGTTGTCGCTTTTCCTTTTTGTAAGTAATTTTGAATTATCTAAGCATCTTAGTGTCTTTGTGCCTTAGTGGCTAAGCTTTTACAAAAAATCATATTGTGAGGATGCGATGGGCAAAGAAATCGAAAGAAAATTTATGGTCAAAAAAGATACCTGGCGTAATGTAAAAGGAACCAGGTACTGCCAGGGTTATTTAAACAGCGCGAAAGAAAGAAATGTGCGGGTGCGCACCATGGAAGACAAAGCCTGCCTGACGATCAAGGGAATTGCAATTGGAGCGTCCCGCATGGAATTCGAATATGAAATTCCCCTCCAGGATGCCAATGAACTGCTGGAAATCTGCGAGAAACCGCTGATTGAAAAAACCCGTTATAAGGTACAGGAAGGAGGCTTTGTTTGGGAAGTTGATGAATTCTTTAGGGAAAACCAGGGGTTAATTGTTGCTGAAGTGGAGTTGGAGAGCGAAGATCAAGAGTTCCCCAAACCCGACTGGGTCGGGGAAGAGGTAACCGGAGACCCCCGTTATTTCAATTCCAACCTGATAAAAAATCCTTATAGAAATTGGTCTTAGGGCTCGCGCATGCACAGTCCAGACTGTAGTGTGTTTTTGACCGAGCCCTTATCCTTAACAATTTAAATCCTGATGGGCGAATTTTTATATAAAAGAGGACAAAATGGCGAAAAAGGCAAAACGGCTCTGCAAATGGAAGGAAGCGGATATAGCTAAAATATTTGATGAATTTATAGCTATCGTAAAAAGTCCAACATTCGTATGTAAAAAGTGCGGCCGGGTGGCTGATAAAAAAAAATGGTTGCATAAACCCGCTGAATTAAAGTAGTATATTATTATTTCTCAAAATTTTTCCCTCATCTGCAATAAGCACGATATAATGAAAAAGTGAAATGGATACACATGAAAACCCTCTATCTGGTCAGACATGCCAAATCAAGTTGGAAATATCCTAACCTGGATGATTTTGAAAGACCCCTGAACAAGCGCGGCCGCAAGAGTGCTCCGCTTATGGGAAAAGTACTTAAAAAATTAAAGGTGACACCCGACCTCATAATATCCAGCCCGGCAAACAGAGCCGCCATGACAGCAAGGATCATTGCCGATAAGATCAAATATCCTCTCGATAAAATTCGATACAGTGAAGTCATTTATGAAGTCAGTGCAAATGTTTTAATACATTTTATTGAACAAATAGACGATGCCGTAAATAAGGTGATGGTCGTCGGCCATAATCCGGCATTAACCGACTTGGCCAATTATTTCGGTGGCAAGCCGATCAGTAATATCCCCACCTGCGGCGTATTTTGCGTGGATTTAGACATCTCGTCATGGGCAAAAAGTTTTGAATACTGCGGTAAATTAAAATTTTTTGAGTTTCCCAAGAAGCATGCTTCTTGATTCCCAGGGTAAATCCTGAGCAAATAATCTAAAAAAGGAGGAGGACAATATGGCAGAAGAGAAAGAAGAGAAAGAAAAAACCAAGAAAAAAGAGAAAGAAGAAGAAAAGGCCAAAAAAAAGGCAAAAAAGAAAGAAAAAGCTAAGAAAAAAGCCAAGAAAAAGGGAAAAAAGAAAAAAAAAGGCAAAGGGAAGAAAAAAGGGGAAAAAAGCAAGGCAAAGAAATAGAATGACCATCCGGCCCTGAATCGATACCACGAGACCTTTGAAAATTTACCATTTTTCAAAGGTCTCTCTATTAAGACGGCCGTCCGTCAATGACTCACAGGCTCAAAAATTTCGTAAAAAGTTTTTTCTCCGATCAGCGAATCCACTTTACCCTGAATATCCCTTCTTTCTTTGCTGTCCGACCATTTCTTCCAGTCGTCAGCCGTCTCCCATTTGCTAAAAACCATGTAATCATCGGGATTGTCGAGACTTTTTAATGTTTCGCTGGAAATATAGCCGGGTTGATCTTTCGCGCGGATGCGTAGTTCCGTGAGAAGCGGAATTAATTCCTCCGGATTATCGATTTTGAATTTGCGTTTGATGACAACTTTAACAGCCATTTTATCCTCCTCGTTCTCCTTTGATTCAAATCATTCCCCTGAGACATCGTTATCCGGGTAATGCATAAGGATCCAACAGGTGCTCTTCCATATATCTAATTTCGTCAATGCCTGATATCAAAATGTCCGGATCTGTCCGAAGTTCCTTTTTAGAGATTCTACCTTCATACTTAATCTTTGATAACATATGCTTTATGCAGTTGAGTCTCGCCAATTTCTTATTATCCGATCGAATGATCGTCCAGCGGGCAATCGTCCGGTTTGTTTCGTTGAGCATCTGAAACTTTCTCACCGTGTAATCATCCCACATTTCCTGAGCCATTCTGTCAACCGGAGAGATTTTAAAATGTTTTAGCTGATCCATCTCTCTCGAGTCAAATCGCTGTAACTGTTCATCTTTGGAAACAGAGAAGAAAAATTTGAATAGGATAATGCCGTCTTTCACCAGCATCTCTTCCAGCATGGGCACATCTTTTAAAAATCGTTTGTTTTGCTCATCGGTGCAAAAATTCATTACAGGTTCAACCATGGCGCGATTATACCAGCTGCGGTCGAAAAGTACAATTTCTCCGGCTGATGGGA
Source organism: Desulfobacteraceae bacterium (assembly GCA_030612225.1). Classification (GTDB taxonomy): domain Bacteria; phylum Desulfobacterota; class Desulfobacteria; order Desulfobacterales; family JAUWMJ01; genus JAUWMJ01. Next base: position 539 of record JAUWOH010000178.1, on the reverse strand, counting down.
GGTGTTGAATATATCTTTGAAAATACCATTGGGTCTGTTCCGTGTCATCGGGTGCTACAAGCGCCACTACCCGAGTACCCCGTGGATTCATATGCTCAATAATCCTTTTAATAGTACCACCCTTGCCCGCGGCATCACGCCCCTCGAATAACGCCAATATGCGTAATCCTTCAGTTCTGACATGCTTTTGCATTTTTAAAAGTTCGATCTGCAGCTTGTGCAACTCCTGTTCATATTTGAGGGTAAATTCTTTTACCCAAACGGCCTTACGATTTTTCTTTTTTTTCTTATTTTTATTCTTAAATGCGGTGTGTTCGGATAATTTCTTCTTTAGCTTTTTGGGTTTCTTTTTGGCTTTTTCATTTATTTTCTTTTTTGCCTTGGATGAATCCTTTTCCTTAACCGAAACAGGCTTTGTTTTTTTCCGATTTACACCTTTGGATTTCTTTTTATTTTCTTTTGCCATCTTTTCTCCCCTTTGGTCCGGAATTGACTATTGAAAATTTAATATTGAATATTTGCGGATGTCGCTTCGCTCT
>JAUWOH010000089.1 GCA_030612225.1 Desulfobacteraceae bacterium | reverse complement strand
AATTTTTATATATTCACCGTACCCTTCTTTTTTCAAATCCTCTTTTGGAATAAAACGAAGAGCGGCGGAGTTTATACAGTAACGAAGTCCTGTTGGTGCAGGTCCATCAGGGAATACATGCCCGAGATGAGAATCGGCATGTTTACTTCGAACCTCAGTTCTTGTAGCAAAAAAACTTCGATCTTCAACTTCAACAATATTTTCCGGCTCAAGAAGTTTCGTAAAGCTCGGCCATCCTGTTTTTGAATTATACTTGTCTATAGAGATAAAAAGAGGCTCTCCTGAAACTATATCAACATAGATGCCTTGTTTTTTGTTATCCCAGTATTCATTGTTAAAAGCCCTTTCCGTATCATTTTCCTGTGTAACCTTATATTGCAGCGGGGTCAATTTTTCTTTGAGTTCTTTTTCAGATAGCTTCTTGTATTTTTTATTATAATTTTTAGATTCTTCAGTTTTCGCTTTGCTTCCCCATATCTTTTTTAAGTATTGATCACGACCGGAACTATATCTGTAGTACTTATATCTTATTGGGTTTTTCTTATAGTAATCCTGATGATAGTCTTCCGCTTTAAAAAATTTTGAAGCTTTTATGATATTGGTAACGATTGGCTCTTTATATTTACCGGACTTACCAAGTTTGGCTTTAGATTTTTCTGCTAATGTTTTTTGCTCTTGGTTATGATAAAAAATGGCCGATTTATATTGTATGCCTCTATCAACAAATTGCCCACCCGGATCCGTGGGGTCAATTTGTTTCCAAAATACCTCAAGGAGCTCTGCATAGGTTATTTTAGAAGGATCAAAGGTTATTTGAACTGCTTCTAAATGACCGGTCTGCCCTTTTGAAACCTCCTTATATGTTGGGTGGTCTTTATGCCCCCCTGTATACCCTGATATAACTTTTAATACGCCTTCAATTTTTTCAAAAGGATGCTCCATACACCAAAAACAACCCCCGGCAAAGGTCGCTTGGTCAAATTTGATTTGAGCCTGTGAATCAATCTGTGTAAGCATCAGGACAGGCAAAAGAAACAAAATTTTACTGTTTTTTCCAAACATACTTACCTCCTTTCAACGATGATATCTTCTATTTTATTTTTTTTATCACTTTTATGTAAAAGCAATAATCATACCAATATGAATATTTCTGAATTTTTCTTGTTTTCCATTTAATTACAGAAAGGGAGAAGGATGGCTGGCCTTTTTGCGATGTCATCAAGGTTGACAAACGGTCATGGATTATTATAGTTTAAGAAAAGACAAATGAGCCAATTTCAAAACGTTTCAGTTCGCAGTCTGAGTGCCGGGCTTATTTTGGTATATTTCTCAACAGGCTGAATTAATACAAAAAAATAAAGGAAGGATAATAACATGGCTGATGGCGTAATGGAAGTTGAAGACAGCAGTTTTGATAACGAAGTTTTGCAGTCAGAAAAACCTGTGCTGGTTGATTTCTGGGCACCTTGGTGTGGCCCGTGCAAGGCTATAGGTCCGGTGGTTGAAGAACTCGCCGGTGATTTTGGTGATAAAATAAAGTTTGCAAAATGCAACGTTGATAACAATCCGGTTACTCCTGGAAAATATGGAATCAAAGCTATTCCAACCCTTATCATCTTTAAAGGGGGAAACGTTGCTGAGCAGATTACAGGGATGGTTGCTAAATCAAAACTTGAAGAAGCAATAAATAACGTTCTTTAAAAACCTGCACCTGAAAAGCACCAATGTCTTTTTTTAATAATCGTGTAAAAATTCCGATTTAGACGGTTTCGTAATCCGCCGCAGGCGGATCAAATTCCCCCGCTAAAAAACAGCGGGATAAAAAGGCGTGCAAATTTTGTAATCATGGGGCATACTAATGGTACGTTGAATGATTGCGAAGTGCAGCACAACGCAGAAGTTGGGCTTTTTACGAAACCGTCATTTTTAAATCATCGGCGGTGGCCCTTGCGGCTCACCGCCGGTTTTTATTTCGCATTTTCAAAGGTCTTTACAGCTAAGATAAAAGATGAAACGAATAGCAGCATTATTGATTATTATATTAGTTGTATGTTCAGGTTGCAGCCTGTTTAAAACTAAGGATTTAAAATCCGCAAAAGAGCTTGCGCTGGACGGCATGGATGAATTCAACAGCAATAACTTTAAAAGCGCAATTGAATCCTTTGAAAAACTAAAAGACTGGTATCCCTTTAGTAAATACGCAATTCTTGCCGAATTGAAAATCGCTGACGCACATTATCACCTTCAAGAGTATGGAGAAGCTGTTTTTGCTTATGAAGAGTTTGAAAACCTCCATCCTCGAAATGAAGCTATTCCTTATGTTGTTTACCAGATTGGACTTTGCTATTTCGATCAAATCGATACAGTAGATCGTGACCAGGCAACGGCATTAAAGGCAATCGAAACATTCAAAAGGCTCAATAAGCAATTTCCTGATAATGAATACCGCGGCATAGCTTTACAGCATATTAACAAATGTCAGAAAAATCTTGCCGGGCATGAAATTTATGTGGGGCTCTTTTATTACAAAAACAAACACTATAAAGCCGCTTTAAAGCGTTTTAAGGCTGTCCTTTTCAGATACCCTGATGTTGGCTTTCACAAGGACGCTCTTTTGCATATAGCCTTGTGTGAAAAAGCTTTGAAAAAAGAAAAGGAAAAGATGTAAGAAAGATCAGATGAAGTTTTATATGCAAATTTCAGGGAAAATGCTTTACACACATATGGTTATGGTGTATGTGCCCACAATCCGGTTTATTTAAAATTTTAGAAAGAAAATTAAGCTTTAAGGAGATAAATATATGTCCAGAATTTGTGCAATATGTGGAAAAAAACCTCTCACAGGAAACAATGTCAGTCACGCCCACAATGTAACTAAGCGTCGTTTTAACCCGAATCTTCAAAAAGTAAAAGCGGTTTTAAACGGAAGAACAAAAAAGATAAAAGTATGCACCAGTTGCATAAAATCAGGCAAGGTGATCAAAGCGTCCTAACCGATACGCTTTATATCCTGAACATTTTTTATCTTTTTTAAAGCTGATAAAATTCTGTTTAAATGTTCAGCACTTTCAACATCTATTGTAAAATAGCTTTCGACAACTTTATTTTCGTCGGTTGCTGTTTTTGCTTTGGTTATATTCGCTTCAAGCTTGCTGATAGTGCCGACAACATCGGCCAGTAGTCCCATTCTGTCATAGGAACGGACCCTGATTTTTACAGGATATTTTTCATCAATTTCCTCATTCCATTCCACGTCGATTTGCCTTTCAGGATTCATATTCAAGGCATTGATACAACCTGCACGGTGGACGGTAACACCATATCCTTTGGTAATATAGCCTGTAATTGGATCTCCTGGAACCGGCTGACAGCACTTGCCAAACTTTATCAGGATGTCATCCACACCCTTTACGATTACTCCTCCCTTTGGTTTCTTTTTCTTCACCCGGCTGATTATCTTGTTAAAAATAGATTCCCGTTTTTCCTCAAGTTCGGGTTCCGGAGCAAATTTTCGTACCACCTGCAACGGCGTGATCTTACCGTAACCAACATTTGCGATCAGATCATCTACTGTCTTAAATCCGAAATGTCCGGCTACATTCTCCATCTCTTTTGATTTTATTGACGAGCTGAAATTAAGGCGGTATTTACGAAACGCTTTTTCACACATTTCACGGCCAAGACTCAGGCTTCTATCCTTGTCCTGGGTTTTAATCCACTGTCTGATTCTTGACCGGGCTTTAACCGTCTTTACAAATTTAAGCCAGTCCTTGCTCGGATGGTGACTTTTTGATGTGATAATTTCTACAATATCGCCGGTTTTCAGTTCATACTGGAGAGGGACCATCCGCCCGTTTACTTTTGTTCCGCTGCACTGGTTCCCAACTTCTGAATGTATTGTATATGCAAAATCTACAGGGGTTGCACCTTTTGTCAGTGATTTAATTTCTCCTCCCGGAGTAAAAACATAGATTTCATCCGGGAAAAGATCGATGCGGACATTCTCCAAAAATTCGCTGGGATTACGAAAATTTTCCTGGTTTTCAACCAGGTTCTGAATCCAGGCATATGTCTGGCTTATATTCTCATCAATATTTTTGCCTTCCTTATAACTCCAATGGGCGGCAATTCCTGCTTTGGCAACCTTATTCATTTCCCAGGTTCGTATCTGTATTTCTATCCGTTCGCCAAACGGACCGATAACCGTAGTGTGGAGAGATTGATACATGTTCGGCTTCGGACGTCCTATATAGTCCTTGAACTTGATGTCAATAGGTTTCCACAGGGAATGGATAAGCCCCAAAGTTTCATAACACTGGGGTATTGTATCGAGTATTATCCTGAAAGCGATAATATCATAAACATCGTCAAAATCGAGGTTCTGGCTGGCCATTTTCTGGTATATACTGTAATAATGCTTGTTCCTGCCAAGAACTTCGCATTTCAGATCGGCCTCACCCAACTTTTTTGTCATGTAATTTTTTACAGTTTCAATATATTTTTCACGCTCCTCTTGATCTTTTCGGACAAAACCTTTTATTTTGGAATAATCTTCCGGCTGAAGATACATAAAGGAAGTATCTTCAAGTTCCTTTTTAATCCAGTAAATGCCTAAACGGTCCGCAATAGGAGAATAAATATCAAGGGTTTCCTGGGCAATCTTTTTCTTTTTTTGTTCGTTATTATGAAATTGGAGCGTTCTCATGTTATGCAGCCGGTCAGCCAGCTTAATCAAAATGACCCTGATATCATCTGCCATTGCAAGGATCATTTTTCGTATACTTTCAGCCTGACGCGCCTGGGAGCTGCGGAATGGAAGTTTGCTTAGTTTTGTAACGCCGGACACTATATTAAAAACGTCCTGACCGAACATCTCTTTTATATCTTCCTCAGTTGCACTGGTATCTTCAATGACGTCATGCAAAAGTCCGGCAGCTACACTAACAACATCGAGATTCATATCAGCCAGAATACTGGCAACTTCAAGGGGGTGGGAAAGGTATGGCTCACCGGACAGTCGCACCTGTCCATCATGAACCCTTGCAGAGTAAATATAGGCTCGATCTATAATATCAAGGTCTGCATCAGGGTTGTTTTCGGATATTTTATCTATTATATCGCTGATACGAATCATTTATTTTAACCGTTCATGGGTTCAAAGGTTCAGGGTTCAGAGGTTTGAAGTTCAATGCAAATCTCAACCGTTGATACCTCAACTATGAACTTTGGCTGCGGCTTTGGGTTGAAACAGCAAATTCATGGCACAGCAGGTTGATTCATACGAAAAATGGCGGGATAATTCGATTGAGAGTCCCGCAAAAAAAACGTTGAACCTTTGAACCCTGAACCCGTGAACGCCTACTATTTATTTAATATGCCTTGGCAAAAACTACCCGGCCGCTTGCGCTTTTCCCACAACAAATACATTTCCCTGTACCTGTATCGCTTTCAAAGGGTATACACCGGATTGTAACCTTAAGGTCTTCCTTTATTTTTGACTCACATTCATCCGAGCCGCACCAAAAAGACAATGCAAATCCGCCGTGAATCTCAGGTTTTTCCTGGTTTTCAGGGGTAAAATAGTCATTGAACTTCTTTTTATCGTCAATAATTATAGTATGTTCTTTCTTAAATGACAAGGCCCGATCAAAAAGAATCTTTTGTATTTCATCCAGAATACTTGTTATTTCACCGACAAATTGATTTCTTTTAATTGACTCTTTGTTCCTGTGGTCCTTGTCTCTCCTCGCGACAAATACTGAATTATCCGCAATATCTCTTGGCCCGATCTCAACTCTAAGCGGTATTCCCTTTTTTATCCAGTCCCAACCCCTTGCACCACCTATATCGCGATCATCGATTTCAACACTTATCATGCGGTTATGATACTTTATGTCTTTAAGCTCTCTTGACAGGCTTTGGGTATATTCCATTACTTTTTGTCTGTCTTCGTCCTTTCTGATGATTGGTAAAAGGACTACATGCGAAGATGCTATTTTTGGAGGAAGGATAATTCCGTCGTCGTCACCATGAGTCATGATGAGTCCTCCGATAAGGCGTGTAGATGCTCCCCATGAGGTTGTCCATGCATATTCCTCTGTTTCTTTGGCCGACTGAAACCGGATACCGGACGCCCGTGAAAAATTCTGTCCAAGAAAATGTGATGTGCCTGCCTGAAGGGCTTTCCTGTCCTGCATCATCGATTCAATACACAAGGTGTCAACTGCACCTGGAAATCTTTCAGAAGCTGTTTTTCTTCCCCTGATTACAGGCATGGCCAGGTATTCTTCAGCATGCTTTGCATAAATATCGAGCATCATTTGAGTTCGCTCAAGGGCTTCCTCTTTTGAAACATGTGCCGTATGACCTTCCTGCCACAAAAACTCACTGGTCCTTAAAAACAAGCGGGTTCTCATCTCCCATCTCACTACATTTGCCCACTGGTTGATCAGCACCGGAAGGTCTCGGTAACTGCCGATCCACTTTGAAAATGAATCTCCAATAATTGTTTCGGAAGTGGGACGGACAACCAGGGGTTCCGTTAACCGGCCTGCGGGTTGAAGACCGCCATCTGCACCTTTTTCAAGTCTGTGATGCGTTACTACAGCGCATTCCTTTGCAAAACCTTCTACATGTTCAGCTTCTTTCTCAAGAAAACTTAGCGGAATAAAAAGGGGAAAATATGCATTTTTTACTCCTGTTGATTTAAACATGTCATCCATAGCATGCATTATATTTTCCCAGATAGCATAGCCCCAGGGTTTAATTACCATACAGCCCCTGACAGGCGAGCTTTCCGCAAGGTCAGCAGCCTTGATTACCTGCTGATACCATTTAGAGTAGTCTTCTACCCGTGTAGGCACAATTGCTGTTTTAGTCTGCTTTGTCATAATATTCCTTTCTCAACTTGCTGCTTGCACCTCTTTTTCATATTTTTCAACTTCTTCCAGTAGAACCTCAGCCAGTTTCTCTTCGGGAAACTTCTTAATAAGCTTTCCCTTTTTGAAAAGTATGCCGATACCATCTCCGCCTGCGATACCGATATCGGCTTCTTTTGCTTCTCCCGGTCCGTTTACAACGCACCCCATGATTGCAATTTTTATCGGTACGGATTTTAACAATAGAAACTTTTCAAGTTTCTCAACAATGCCAAAAAGATCAATATTACAGCGACCACATGTCGGGCAGGATATGATTTCCGGCCCATATCTGCGAATATCCAGCCCTCTTAATATTTCGTATCCGGTCCTTACCTCTTCAACAGGATCTCTTGTCAAAGAGACACGAATGGTATCACCGATGCCTTCTGCAAGGAGCATTCCGATGCCCAGGGAAGATTTAACAATTCCCGAATAAAGGCCGCCGGCTTCCGTCACACCAACATGAAGGGGAAGATCAGTCTTTTCCGAAAGGAGCCTGTATGCTGTAACTGTTCGATGAACGTCGGACGCTTTTAATGATACTTTTATTTCGTGAAAATCAAGAGCTTTTAATAAATCGATATTTCGAATAGCGCTTTCTACCATCGCTTCAGCACACGGGCCTTTATATTTTTTTAGTAAATCTTTTTCAATAGATCCTGAATTAACTCCTATGCGAACAGGAATATTAAAGTCTTTTGCACAGTCAACAAGGGCCTTAACTTTTTTCCTGCTGCCTATATTTCCAGGGTTTATCCTCAGACCGTCAGCACCTGCCTTTGCCGAAGCTATTGCAAGACGATAATCAAAATGAATGTCGGCAATAATTGGAACAGATATTTTTTTCTTTATTGAAGAAATTGCTTCAGCAGCCTCTATAGCTGGAACGGCAACTCTTACTATCTCACATCCAGCGGCCTGTAGACGCTGTATTTGAGCGACAGTAGCCGGGATATCCTGTGTAAACGTATTTGTCATGGACTGGACGGAAACAGGAGCCGTGCCGCCGACTTTTACTTTGCCGACCATAACAGGCCGGGTTTTTTTCCGTTTTATTGCAAAAGGCATGAGCTTTTATACTTCAGCTTTACAGAAAAAACAATTACAAAAATATGGCTTGAATAAAGAAAATGCCTTTGATAATAATCATTATATTCAATGTTGTGATTTGAAACAATTGGCCAGTGGCTAATCTTTATAATCAGTTCCGGCTTGGCCGGGTTAGTGAGGAAAAAAATGAGTCTTGGACAAGGTAATAGTTTCGCAGAAAAGCATAAGGGTAACATAAAGCTTGATCCTTTAATTAAAGAAGCAGTTTTAAAACGTTCAAAGGAAGAGAAACTTTCCTGTGCTGTTGCATTTGAAATCGCAAAAGAACTCGGCGTTGAAGCGGCTGAAGTAGGAAAGACGGTTGATCTTTTAAATTTTCGACTTATGAAGTGCCAGCTTGGGTTGTTCGGCTATATGCCGGAAAAAAAGATTATAAAACCACAAAATACCGAAAATCAGGATTTAAAAGACGCAATCCGTAATGCACTTGTTGATGGAAGACTTCCCTGCAAGAATGCGTGGGATATTGCATCTGAATTTAAAATAAGAAAGATGACTATAAGCAGCATTGTTGATGCGATGGGAATTAAAATAAAACCCTGCCAGATCGGAGCATTCTGATTAATTGTACTAAGGGTCTGGAAATAAATAACTCATCGTTTTTGCATCCCAGCTTCAGACCATCTTTGGCCGATTCTCAATCGCAAAATCCTCAACGTGGTACAACTACGCTTGCGGTTTTGCTCAATCGGATCGACCAAATCTGCCCTAAATCTGTGCGCCAATTCCAATGAGTTATTTATTTCCAGACCCTAACCAATAATCATACCTGTTCACGCCCATTCGGAACAAAAAGGTCGTACCATCTCCGTTCTGTAAGCGTTCACAGGTGTTGCATATGTGCGTAATCATGCCTTGAGTATTGCCACATCGTACTCGGCTATCAATTCATCCCTTGTTACTAAGGTAAATTTTTCAATGATGGCTTGGGCAATCAATATCCGGTCAAAAGGATCTTTGTGAATATCAGGCAGTTTTCCTGCAAGTTGTGCGTGATCATGATTTATATGAAGCGGAGTAAACCTGTGCAATTTGATCTCTTCAAGCAGATTGTCAGGAGTTTCGAGCTTACCAATATTTCTTTTGATGCCAATTTCCCATACAGAAGCAGCACTTACAAAAACCATGTTACTACCGTCAATAATACTGTTTGCGGCAATCTCTGAAAGAGTTGGATTATTTTCCAATGCCCATATTAAAACATGGGTATCCAGCAGGAGATTCATGTTTGATCCGGGAAAATTGATGAATTATAAAAACCGTCTATAATTTCTTTATCAGTTTTATCAAAATCAGCAGCTATTTTCACACTGCCTTCCCAACTTCCACCCAATTTACGAGGCAAACTGTTTTTTTTAAACGCAGAAAGAACAGCAACTGGTTCTCCGGCCTTACCGATTATTATTGATTCATTTGTTTCCTGAATCATCTTTATCAAATAAGACAAATTGGCTTTAACTTTTGAGATATTAGTGATTTGCATAACAAGTTTCCTTTCCACAAACATTCAATGATTAATTAGTTTAGTCTGGTCTGGTCTGCTTGTCAATTATTTTTTGCTACAATGTTACTCGCGGCTTTAAATAAATAAAATTAGATGGATTTTTTAGTTTGTTTTGGAATAAGATAAGTGAATTAAATGGGAGGGGAATTCAATTCTCACAACATAATTAAACTGGCAACATAACGTTCCGGAACCCGCAACCTATAGACAGGTGATTTCCATCTTTATATTAAGAAAAAATTATTACGCCTTGTTATTGGGCTCTTTCCAGGTAAAGATCTGGGAATTCCTTCTGGAGCTCATTCATGAGATATTTAATGGTTGAGGATAGGAGAAGACTGGAAATGATAGAGCAGCAGACTTTACCGGGTTTTATTGGATTGAGAAAAACGGAGAGTTTCTTTTTCTTCGGATAGTAACGAAACCTTTCGACAAG
>JAUWOH010000498.1 GCA_030612225.1 Desulfobacteraceae bacterium | reverse complement strand
CTGAGAGCCGCAGTTTTCATTTATATTTTTTCCGTCAGGCTTGATAAAAAGTGAATCAATATTTGCACCGAGCTCTTTAAACAATTCAGGAGCAACCTGATATGTTGCACCATTTGCACAATCTAGGACAATTTTCATTCCATTCAGGCTAAAGCCTTCAGGTAATGCGGATTTCATGAAACTTATATAGTTTTTACCTGCATCTTCAATTTTAAAAGCTCTGCCGGTATCGCATATGGATCTGCACATTGAAGCGGTTTTTCCGTTCAATACAATATGCTCAATTTTTTCTTCTTTTTCATCAGACAGCTTAAAACCTTCCTTATTGAAAATTTTTATACCATTGTCGTAAAAAGGATTATGTGATGCAGATATTACAATTCCGGCATTTGCACCCATTGATGAAGTCGTGTAAGCTATGCCGGGCGTGGGCAAAACATCGGTAAGCACTGCATCAACTCCCATGGAACAAATGCCCGAAACTAAACCATATTCAATCATGTCCCCGGATATTCGGGTATCTTTTCCAATTACAATCTTTGAACTGCCTGTCCCAGCGCAGAAAATGTGAGCAACCGCTCTTCCCATATCCATGGCCATTTCGCAGGTTATCGGATATTCATTTGCTACGCCTCTTATGCCGTCTGTGCCAAAAAGTTTGCCCATAAATTTATTTTAATCTTAAAAATCTGGTTCTTTGGGCCAGGTCAAAGATATTTGTCTATGCCTGAGCAAATCTCAAAGAGTGCCTAAAGTGAACTAAAGTGCCTAAAATGCCTAAAGTTGTTGTGTCGCTTAGCTCCAGGCTTCGCCTTTGGCTACGCCCTGGCAAGCCATCTTTTTTAAAAAAATAAAATAGACAGAATTCCTTAACTTTAGACACTTTAGTTCACTTTAGGCACTTTAGTCACTGTTAAAATAAGGTATAATTTCAACTATCTGTGCAGTAATACCATCAACAATACCCTGGAGCCATTTTGTTCCCTGGGTTGCATTTTCAACTGAAAGACCTTTTATTACTGGAATATAATCCCTGCCGGATTTTTTGATTCCAAGATTTATCGTTTCTAAAAATAAGTCCCTGATGCTCAAATCGCCTTCTTTATTTTCATGTGTTTTAAACGCGTCTTCCATTTCACGCCATCTGTCTCGTAGCTCATTTTTCTGACGCATCAGTTTCTCTGATGTTTCTTTTCCAATTTCAGGAGCGGGCATCTTCCTACATAATTCGCCAAGTCTCTTTACCCTCTCTTCTATAGCCATATTAAGCTTTTCTTTAAGTCCATTTAATAGCTGCTGAGGAAAAACCTGCGAAATAAACATGGAACGTATATGATTATACCACTGCATTAGCGCCATAAGGTTTGCGATATAAATAATGTTGTTTATTACAATCCTTTTTTCACTGCGATATACTCCGGGCGTAAATGGGACACTACCCCCCTTCCCTACTCCACCGAAAATCAGTCGTCCTGGATTTAATTCATCTTTTCTGTTTATTGTTCCGGCAGCTATTATTGTGCCATAAGTCAGTCGGCACGGCCCTATAAGCCCCCCCTGCCCTCCCAGAAAAATCGGATTCTTATTCAGCATTACCCCGTTGGGCACATCACCGATCAGTGAGGGTGTTGCTTTATCCTGATTCGGTGTATAGTTAAAATGGATATATGAACTTCCTACTTCACTGTGGTTTTTACGATCTGTCCCTCCTGCCATAAAACAGTCACAGAAATTTATAAGACTTCCAAGGGTTACAAAGGGAAAGAGGATGGTC
>JAUWOH010000484.1 GCA_030612225.1 Desulfobacteraceae bacterium | reverse complement strand
ATGCCTCCTGCCATAATTCTTGAATTCCTGGTCAATGGTAAAGTTAATCTTCACAAAATAACGATTGTTGAGGGTTATAACCTGCACCAGATTGCCGACATTGTCGCCAAAGCAGGGTTTGCATCCCGAACTGATTTTTATACGGCTTCAACAGACGCCTCGTTTGTACATAAAGAAGGTATAGATGCTGAAACTTTCGAAGGTTATCTCTTCCCTGAAACTTACTATTTTCCAAAGGTTGTTACACCCGAAAAAATTATATCCACAATGGTTGACCGGTTCCGGTCGGTATTTACCTCTAAATGGAAAAAGCGTGCGGATAAACTTGGCCTTTCGATCCATCAGGTTGTAACACTTGCCTCTATTATTGAAAAAGAGACAGGAGCACCATTTGAAAGGCCCTTAATATCTTCTGTTTTCCATAATCGCCTGAAAAAAGGGATGCTCCTTCAAGCCGATCCCACAGTAATTTACGGCATAAAGAATTTTAACGGCAACCTTACAAGAAAACACCTGACTACGTGGTCGCCTTATAATACATACAAAATAAAAGGGCTTCCCGTTGGGCCTATCGCCTGCCCCGGAGCCAGTGCAATAGAAGCTGCCCTCTATCCTGATAATACACGTTTTATATTTTTTGTTTCAAAAAAGGATACAACCCACAAGTTTACAACAAACCTGAAAGATCACAATAAGGCCATAAGGAAATATCAATTGCGAAGATAGAAGGCACCCGTCTTCGCCTTCGGCTACGCCGAGGCAAGGAAGGCAGAAGGAAAATGTAAAAGTTCAGCCACTAAGTCGCAAAGGCACAAAAGAGCATTAATTTTAGAACCTTATCAAAAAGAGAAGAAAAATGTTGTAAATACGGCGGATGCTGTATATTAATAATTATATCATAATCTTGGTGTCTTAGTGCCTTTGTGGCTATATTTTTACCAAATAAGAAACTAACCAGGAGAATACAACTATGGGAACAAACAATCTCATCTTTTTGGAAAATATAGAATGGTTTGACGATACAGGCAAGGAACTTGTTCACAGGATACCTGAAAAAGGCTCAGGTGAAATAAAATACGGAGCCCAATTAACCATAAGAGACAGCCAGGCCGGAATCTTTTTCTACAAAGGAAAAGCAGTAGAAGCTTTTGGACCAGGCAGGCATACCTTGGAAACCCTCAATATTCCCATTTTGACTAAAATCATCAGCATTCCCTGGGGAATGACCAGCCCCTTAAGGGCTGAAGTATATTTTGTAAATATGAAAATATTTACAAACCTCAAATGGGGCACAAGAGATCCGGTTGCATTTAAGGATTCCGAACTCGGGTTGATTCGGTTGAGAGCATTTGGTGTATTCAATCTTCAGGTTGTCCAGCCGGTGCTGTTTATTAACCGACTTGTCGGCACACAGGGTATGTATACAACCGAAGAAATTGAAGAATATTTAAATCGTGTTATTGTATCCAGATTCAATGATTTCATGGGAGAAACCATTGACTCAATCCTTACCCTTCCTGAAAAATATGACGAGCTTTCAGAAGGACTTGCCAAACGGTTGCAGAAAGATTTCAGTCATTTCGGCCTCGGATTGACGCATCTTTATATGAACTCAATAACACCGCCCCCGGAAGTCCAGCAGGCTATTGACGACCGCAGCCGTATGGGTGTCTTTAAAGACATGAATAAACTCATGCAGATGAAAGCAGCCATGGCCATGGAAAAAGCCTCGGAAGCCGAAGGCGGATCAGGCACTGGAATGGGAATGGGAATGGGATTGATGATGCCGGCCATGTTTGCCCAGTACTTTGCATCGGCAAAACCTGCCGACGGTCAAAACAGCGATCAGTTAAAATTTTCCTGCCCGGAGTGTCAAAATCCAATCCCGACAGATTCAAAGTTCTGCCCATCCTGCGGACACCAGCAACTTGTTTTCACCCAGTGCATAAATTGTGGAAAAAATATGACACCTAACGCTATGTTCTGTTCACGTTGCGGTCATCCGGCAGAGGA
>JAUWOH010000226.1 GCA_030612225.1 Desulfobacteraceae bacterium | reverse complement strand
ATGGAGGCATTGAAATGGAGGTTAGCCAAATTGCGGTTTCTACCGCAGCTGTTGCAGCAATCGTAAATGAGTTGCAAGCTATTAATGAAGCACAAATGGCAATAATGAAAAGCCTTGCAGAGAGTCAGATCCAGATGTCTGAAATGCTCCGTGCTGCAGGAATAGGCCAGAATATCAACGTTTGCGCGTAGAGACCTTTGCAGATAAGCGCAGACTTCGAAAATTACCATTTTTCAAAAGTTTCGAATAAATATCGCATAACAAAGCCACTAAAAAAGCAGAGCTGTCATAAGGCTCTGCTTTTTTTGTGGTTTTAAATATTTATATACCGAATACCGGGAAATGAATTCGCTATTTAGACCAGGCTCTTGATTCGATCCATTCTGCTTGTAATTTTTGTTATGCGAATACCATATTTTTCATTTTTAACCAGCACTACTCCCTTTGCAATTAAAGTATTATTAGCCAGGATGTCAACCGGTTCGCCTTCAAGAGTTGACAGGGAAACGGCAGAACCGGGACCGATCTCTAGCAGCTCATGTATTGGTATTTTCGTACGGCCCAGTTCAACAGTTATCTCCAGAGGTATATCAAGAATTACGTCCAGATTAACATCCCCATTAGTTTCCTTTAACTGCCCGGCCTCTTCAGCAGTGTCTTTATCAGAAGCCGTATCTTTGGGTTTTAGACGCTCTGCGGTTTTGGCGGCTTCTTTTTCAATGGCAGCGCTTATCGTCTTTATATCACTCGACTCATCAGCAGCCTCTTTGCCGACAATACTGCCTAAGGCATCTGAGTTCCCTGCCGCTCCGGTTACCTCCCCGCCTGCATCAGGGTCTAAAGCCTTGATCAGCTCAACCGCTTCAGCAGATTTGTCATCAGTGGTTTTACTGTCATCAACACCTTTAGATGGTTCTACTTCCTTATCCTCTTTGGCATCCCCATCATCTACAGAATAATGTATATCTTTTTCAGTTAGAGGTTCCGGCTGAAGTATATCGGAAGTTTTTAATCCGACTTCCACAAAAATATCATGCTCATTCGATTTAAAAGCAAACCGCTCATATGTTGTCATATCAAAAGATTCAATTATAAAATCATTCCCTTTTGTTATTGAAGGCGTTGAAAGTTCACAGATCATGCCAATATCCAGGTAAGACGACTTTAAATTGCCGCCTATAATATTACTGATCTCTGCAATAAAATCGTTAATTTCTTCCTGCCCTTCAAGATCTTCTATTTCCATGCCGAGCATGGATGCTGTCATAAAGCGGGCAAACTTGTCACTGACCTGGAAGTTGATAATTCCCGTTATATCCCCGGCGAAGTTTACTGATCCTACATCACGCACCCCTTCAACGCTTTCCTTAGAAACTATTTCGGCGGGCTTAACATCCATTGAAAGCATGGTCTCAAAAATATCCGTTACCGAATTGGTAATCTTTGTTTTAACGTTTATTGCTTTAAATTTTTCAGGATCTATCGGTGTACGCCTTTTTTTTTCAGCAGATGCTTTTAAGTCAGAATCGGCTTTACCCTGTTTGACAACCACTTCAACGATAATCGGGTGTTCCTGACTGAGAAAAACCAGCTTTTCATATTTGTCCATGTTCAAAGATTGCATCGTAAAATCACTTCCTGTTGTAATGGAAGGCGTAGTAAGCTCGCAATATAAACCGATATCAGTATAAGTAGACTTCAGCTTACCACCAACGATGTTGCTCAGTTCTGCAAGCAAATCTTTGATTTCCTCATCCCCTTCAACCTCTTCAGGTTCTATTCCCTGCATGGATGCTGTCATGAGGCGGGCAAAATCATAGCTTATCTGGATGGTTACGATTCCAACTACCTCACCGGCGAATTTAACCGTACCCATAAATCGATTGCTTTCTAAAGTTTCTGTACCTGCCTCTGAAATCTTAGCTTCCAGGGAAAGCATTGTATCAAAAACATCTATTATAGACTCGCTAACAGTAGTTTTAATATCAATCGTATCGATTTTGCTCATATCATTATCCATACATGCGTGTTTTCGTTGAAATTTATTTTACCCTGAAAAACCTGGTCCTTTGGGCCAGGATTCTTTACTCGGTGATAGTATGATACTCAGTAAAAAATCTCAAGACTATTTTCTTAAAGGAGGGGGAAAGGATGTCTAAGATTTTGATAAGATCGTTGGAAAACAGACACTTGAACCCTCGAATCCTTGAATCCTTGAACCCTCTTCTCCAACTAAATTGGAGAAGAACCAAATAAATCAATATTTGTCTTGACATTGTATTACACTTGCCATACCATGTCCCACCATAATGAAAAAAGATGTCGTTTATAGCATAAGGATGAGCATCCTGGTTCGTGAATCTCTCAAGCGCGCTGCAGTGCAAGAGCGGCGAACAGTAGCATCTCTCCTCGACAAAATCATACTTGATTATCTTGAAGAGGAGCGATATCTTCAGCTATCTGAAATCGAAACTGACCGGCGTGGATTCCTGGATCGGCGCGGATTTAAGCGAAAAAAGATTGCCCTTCCCGCGACGTTGACCATCAAAATCGAAGGAAAAACAGAAACATTTGCGTGTGTAATTATCGATGTTGCCATGGGAGGCGTTTTGGTAAGTTTTCCAAAAAGTTCTAAGATAAAATTAAGCACGGCAGAGGATCTGCCACATTTTAAGCTTTCATTTCATCTTCCGCAAATCGAAGACAAACTCCATTTTCAGTGTGACACCTTACGTATAATTGAAAAAGACAGAGAAATCCAGATAGGTGGAGTCATAAGAGAACCTGATGATAAGACTTTGAAACAGTTGAAATTTTATCTTATTTAGTCAAAGCCGGGGGAAAACGCATTTTTTCAGACTTTCCAAAAAATGATTTTCTTATTGATATCAACAAATATTAATTATACAAAACAAGAATATGGTGTAGAATTTTTTCAGTATTCCTAAAAGTATAGGAGGAGTGAATCATGAAATATAGAACAAGTCTCTTATTATTGCTTTCCGTTTTAGTATTGACAGCAGCCTGCTCGGCAAAAATATATGGCACGGTTGAGCTGGTTAATACAAAAATGGAACCCCTTGAAGGCGAACATCCAAAAGGTACGGTAATAAATATGATTAATACTACTGCCAAGGTGGAAAAAGCCTCTCATGCAGTGATCGTAAATGAAGATGGAGAATTTGAATCTGAAAAGGAAGCCATAGTTCCTGGGACTTATAAAGTTGAAGCCACCAGGATTGGTTTTGACACTGAAACGCGGACCGTGGAAATGAAAGGCAGCACGCGTGAAAAAATTAAGTTCCAGCTAAAAAAGATCCCGGAAGGTAAGCGCAGAACCATTGAGGGCGCCTCTTCTGATGCGGATAAGATTATTAATCCCGGCGAGGTGAATATCCAGCCACCCGGAATGTAAACTCAATGGAGGCAGTTTCAAAATGTTCAATTTTGTTCAAGATCAAGGAAGGCTAAAATTTTAACCACAGGAATACATGTAGTATTTCGAGGATTAAAATTTTAGCTTGTCGAAGCGAAGCGTAGATCCCGCTCATCGGGGACACAGATATTGGGCAGATAAGCGCAGACTTCGAAAGGGGACGTTTTGAAATTGCCTCAATGTTGTTTTCGGTTATCGCATAGATTAATCTTCAGGCAGGAAAAGTAACAGGTTTCATGCCTGGGTTAAGCTTATTTCGAAACCGATGGTACTATTAGTCGGCACCGTTTTTAGGAGGTACATACCATGGTAAAGCAAATAATAAGATTAATATTTATTCTGCTGTCGTTTTTTCTGATTTTTGCCTGTGAAACCGGAAATAAGGCTGAATTTGAGTTGCAGGTGAATGTTACTTTGGATGGCAAGTTCGCATCCGATATCAGGGTTTTGATAGACGGCGACGAACTTGGAATTACAGACAGTAGCGGATATTTTTCAAAAAGAATCAAGAAACAACCCGGTTCGGAGATCCATGTGTCTGTTCACAAGGAAGCCCGCGGTTATAATATTGAGCCATGGAAAGATTCTTTCGTGTTGAAACTGCCCAAGGATGGTGTTGTTGACACATACAAGTTCAGGGCAGCGCTGAAATCTGAAAAATATTTTACGATCTTTGTATCAGAAGACGGGTCCCCCATTGAGAGTGCATCCATCCGCATAGAAGGGAAATCAGGTGCAAAGACAGATGAAAACGGTGAGTATGTGTATAATTATCAGGATCTGCCTGAAAAAGGCTTAGACCTGAAAATCAGCAAAAAAGGGTTTACTTCCTGGCACAGAAAGGTAAAAGCAAAACCGGGTCAAATACTTGAGGTCACTCTTTCCGGAAAGGAAGAGGTGAAAGAAGCGGTTGTAGTTGTGAAACCTGTAAAAAAGGCTCCTGTGGAAGTAACCCCTGTAGAAAAAGCGACCCCGGCCAAGGCTCTTGCAAAAACCCCGCCACGGACAAAGGCTAAGCCGCCAAAATCAAAAAGAATAAAATCCACGGTCTCTGTCGTGACCCGTACATATTCATATGGTATTTTAAAACCTGTTTCCCGTGTAATCGTACAAGTTAATGGGAAGCAGATAGGAAAGACCAATTCTAAAGGTGCATTAACCTTTAAGTATAAAGGCAGAATTGACCAGGATGCTAAACTAACTCTTTCCGCACCCGGCTATATACCTGCCAAGTGGGAAACATCGATTGCCGCAAAAGGCAGGCAGACTATACACCGTCTTTTCTATCCTGAAAAGCCAAAACCGATCAAAGTTGGCATCTACGGTTATGTAAATAATTCGCCGGAAGAAGATCTGTCGGAAGTTTTAAACAGAATAGAAGAAGCGATAAGCAACAACATGTTTATATATTCAAGCTTCAGCGAGGTGCCCAAGGCAAGGCTTCGAGATCAGATGATGCAGGCAAGCCTTGATATGGAAACAGTCTCAACAAAAGGCTGGCAAAAAACCAGGCTTATGAGAACAGTCGATATGATTGTATCAGGAAGTGTGACAAAGGACGATTCCGGCATGACAATTGAAACCACTGTTAACACTGCCAATGGAAAAATAATCTTAAGTCAAATAAACAGAGTTAGAAAGAAAAAGAACATTAAAAATACTGCAAAACTTATAGTTAAGAATATTATAGACCAGTTTCCATTTGAAGGAGTAATTGACGCCATTGAAGAAGATCGTTACAGATTAAATCTTGGCAAACTCGACTATAAAATCAGACGAGGCAACGAGTTTACTTATATGGTCGCAACTTCTG
Source organism: Desulfobacteraceae bacterium (assembly GCA_030612225.1). Taxonomy (GTDB): domain Bacteria; phylum Desulfobacterota; class Desulfobacteria; order Desulfobacterales; family JAUWMJ01; genus JAUWMJ01. The sequence goes on along the minus strand of JAUWOH010000226.1, from coordinate 394 downwards.
ATAGCTCAGGGAAGTATACAGGTTTTCGTGAAGCAGGTACGCTCAAAGTTAATGAGACTGAAGATGCGAATTCATGGGTCAAGATTGTTGCTGTAGATGAGGGCGATAAAATCAGCATCGGAGACAGGGTCGTTCGGCGCAGATATCTTGAAGAAGAAAAAGCAGCTACAAAGGATTCCTTTACTTTACTGGCAAGAGGCGGACTTGAACCTGACGCGCAACCACTGTGGTGATTTAATATATATATTAATATTACCTGGGTAGGAACTACTGGTTCTACCGGGAAGGTTGTAGTGCCTGTACGTCTTTATGAGGAGCATGATATTTTATTGTCCCGGCACGGCTATAAACCGTTTAATGAGACCTTTAGTGTGGAAAAAAACAAGGAAGTAAA
>JAUWOH010000413.1 GCA_030612225.1 Desulfobacteraceae bacterium | reverse complement strand
ACTATTAAAGAGTTGCTGATGGGCGGCTTCCCTGTTTTAATTGCCGCGTTTTGCTATCCGATTGGAAACCAATTAGTATGGGAAGCCAAAAATGGCAACAAGTGGCTTCCAAATATTGCAAACCCTCTTCTGGAAAATCCGTTTAACAAGGTCTTGTTGCTATCTCTTGGGTCAGTACCTTTTTGGTTGATTCTTGTTGCAATTAAAACACCCCAACTTCCATCTAAGGGACAACTTATAAATACTGCTTTGGTTGCACTTTTTTCCGGAATTATCGCGACAAGCCTTTTCCTGTTTGCCCGTAACAAATCCAAAAAGGCAAGTGAGTTGGCTGCTGTGGATGCTACTCAATCAAGTGAGGTTATATTCGCAATGATAGGCGAAATTTTGATTCTTAATTCCCCTTTACCTGGCACTATTGCCTTTGCAGGAATCTTTCTGGTTTTTACAGGGCTGGCGTTATTTATTAGCTTTCAAGAAGTTGCAAATTAGATTAAAATTTATAACCTTGCGGTTCGCCTTAAACCGTAAAAATTTGCAACTTATTCATTTTGAAAATTATTCATCAATTAAGCACTTCTGCAAAAAGCAAAATACTGGTGGAGTTCGTCACTTATTCCGTTCAGGGAGATAGATAATATACTGATTCTAATATAATTCTATGCAATCCTGCTTTGCACGATTTGCGAAGCTGTGGGAATTATATCTCCTTGACATTTTTACGTGTAAAGCATTATATACTGACAACTTTTCAATATTTTTACCTTAACTAAAAAAGGAAGCAAACTATGAAAAACCGGTTAAAATTGGCATCAATTATGGTAGTATTTTTACTTTTTTTCATTGGCTGTGCGGGTTCTTCGAAGTTCATGCGTGAGGTTCCTGACCAGCAGGCATCCTATATTCCTGGCGAAAATGAGTCAGTAATCATTTTCATGCGGCCACAGACTTTAGGTTTTGCTATTCAATCTACTGTTTTTGATATATCAACGGATGAAAATATAATGGTTGGAATAGTTTCCGCTAAAAAAAAGGTTGCCTATAAAACCAAGCCAGGAAAGCATTTATTCATGGTAGTTGGAGAAAATGCCGATTTTATGAAAGCCGATTTAGATGCAGGAAAGACCTACTATGCACTTGTTCATCCCAGGATGGGTGTTTGGAAGGCACGTTTTTCGCTGGGCCCGGTTAACAAAAATGTTAATCAGAAAAATTTGAATGGCTGGATAACTACCTGTATATATACTGAAAATACGGATAGCTCATATCAATGGGCAGAGCAACATGCATCAAACACACAAAAAATGCGTGTGGGCTACATGGAAAAATGGAATAACAAACCCGATTCAAGTAAGCCTATGCTGAATCCTGAGGATGGATTTTAAATTATTATCGACGAATTCATAAAAAGTTCGATTTTCCCTCCCTTGCTGGGAGTCCTGTTGAGAGAAAGATAAGGAAAGGATAGTCGAGCACCTTTGGATTCCTATACTAAGAAAAGCTCGTATAGACCCCCCTGGAGCTTTGCATCATATAATAGCAAAGGCTGGAATGGCGCAATTGATTCAACTATACAGCGATACAAATGGAAATAGAAAATTATGAGTCAAATAATCTTCAGCTCCTGGGGTAGTGAGATTGTTGATAATCGGGAAAAAGACGCTCAGGCCTTTTTACCTGTGAGTCATATCGAGCTGCCTGAAGATTTTAAACAGGACATCAAGATCAAAGCTTTGATTGGATGGTACGGAATTGTTTTGCGTTCTGCGGATGTTGATATTCTTGATCTGTGCCGGGCTTACATGATGGCGGTGCACGAGCACTCATGCGGCAAGTGTGTTCCCTGCCGTACCGGTACCGGTATTATGTCTGACATATTGGAAAGACTGTGTAAAGGCCAAGGCTGCCCGGAAGACATCGATATATTAAAGGGTCTGGCTGAAATTGTCAGCAGTACGTCAAAATGCAGCATCGGCCAGTCCGGTCCGGTGCCGATCCTTGATGCCCTGAAATATTTTGCAGATGAATTTGACAGTGCCGCCACCAACAAAGACACACGCCAGTCCGGCAGTTACTATTCCAAACTGACAGCACCCTGCATGGATGCCTGCCCGATTCATCTTGATATTCCCAGGTATGTGGAATGTATCAAAGAAGCCAAATTCGAAGAATCCCTTGATGTGATTCGTGAACGCCTGCCCCTGCCGGGCATCGTAGGACGCGTATGTGTGCGTCCATGCGAAGAGCATTGTCGCCGTGCCAACATAGATGAACCCATATCAATTAAATATCTTAAACGGTTTGTGGCGGATTGTGAATTGTCTTACCATAAACAACCCGATTATCAGGTTACTCCCTCAGAAAAAACAGGAAAAGTAGCCATTGTCGGGGCTGGTCCGGCAGGTGTGACCTGTGCCTATCATCTGGCCGGCAAGGGTCATGTGGTGACCATTTACGAACAGCTTGGTGAGCCCGGTGGGATGTCCGCCGTTGGTATTCCTGACTATCGCCTGCCCCGCGGTATATTACGCGGCGAGGTGGAGCAGATTCAAAAGATGGGCGTAACCATTAAGTACAACACCGCCATAGGCAAGGATATCACATTAAAACAGCTTGAAAATGACAATGATGCTGTTTTTGTTGCTATTGGTGCCCAGAACAGTTCATCCATGCGGGTTGAAGGAGAAGATGCGGGCTATAAAGGATTTGTTCCCGGGGTTAAATATTTGCTGGATATTAATGAAGGCCGGGACCCCTATCCTGAAGGCAAGAAAGTGGTCGTCATTGGCGGCGGTAATGTAGCTATTGACTGTGTGCGTTGCTCTTCCCGTATCGGTAAAGAGGAAGTCAACCTGATTTACCGTCGCACCAGAAATGAAATGCCGGCTGATGAGGTTGAAATCCACGATGCGGAAGAAGAAAAAATTCCGTTTCACTTTCTTCCCACCCCTGTGCGGATCCTGGAAGAAACCGGAAAGGGCGTTGGACTTGAGTGCATCCGCATGGAACTCGGTGAGCCGGACGAAAGTGGCAGGCGACGGCCCATGCCCATCGAAGGTTCGGAATATGTTTTTGACTGTGATACGGTTGTGCCGGCCATCGGCCAACGTATAGATCTTTCTTTGCTGGAAGGACTGGAAGACATTAAAACAACCCCATGGAAAACCATCATTGTAGACGAGGTTA
>JAUWOH010000348.1 GCA_030612225.1 Desulfobacteraceae bacterium | reverse complement strand
GTTCAGTTGGAGATAAGCCATTTACTTGGCCTTAATTAACTACAACTAATCGGGAGATGATCCATATTTTTTAGGGAGGTTCCGTGAAGTCTATTTTCTAATTTCAAGCAGTTTCTTAATTTCCGAAAGGTCTATGGGTGAGAATTTTCCGATATCGGGTCCAAGTGCCATACCCTGGTTTCTGAGCAGATTTGCACGGGTTAAAACGCATGCACCAAGGAGCAGGTTCATCGCAACTGTGACGGTTTTCCTGTTTTCTGTCTTTTCAAGAAATGACCCTTTTACCCACTGGTTAAAAGCACCCATGGCAGGGCCGCACCAGACCTGGAAGTCTATTTTTCTTGAGGGGTCCCCGGAATTTGCCCAGGTTGATGAAAGGCCAAGATAGGACCGGAAAACAAGGGCCATCTTATGTTTTGGGTCTTTTTCTGCCCGGATGATCTGTTGAGGATCAGTGGTTGAAAAAAAAGTTTTAGTCTGTTGCCATGTCTGATTAAAACTTGAGCGAAAAAAATCTTTTTCAAGGATTTCTTTTTCTTTTCCAGGGATGTTGTCAAGGGAATCATAAGTAGAGTAAAGATCATACAACTTTGCTGCGCGGAAAGGAAACATGGTTCCACGTTTTAGTACCTGGACCTTTACACCAGCTTCAAACATATCAGCTGCTGGTGCCATCGTAACATCAGCCTGGCGAGTCTCTGCAAGCAATTGTCGGACAACATCCGAAGTGCCGGCTTCAACGCATGACTGGTTAACAGAACCGGTCAGGATATAAGCAGCACCCATGGCAAACGCCGCGGCTGCCGATTCCGGAGTGGCTATTCCACCGGCAAGTCCAACGCAAATCGGGTTTTGATACTTGTATTTGTCAGCCATTTCATCACGGAGGGCGAGCAGGGTCGGCAACATGGTAATAGCAGGTCTATTGTCAGTATGACCGCCTGAATCAGCTTCCGCAGTTAAATCACAGGCCATGGGGACCGATTCTGCGAGAGCAGCTTCTTGCTTTGTAATCATTTTTTGTTCAACAAGTTGACTTAGAAGTTTATCTGTAGGAGGTGAAAAGAATTTTCGTGCAACTTCGATTCTTGAAACCTTTGCAATAATTTTATTTGGACAAACTATGTTTCCACTGCTGTCACGGTGAACTCCTTTTATTCGAAAGTAAACAAGGGGCAGGGTAAGATCGAGATATGCAGATGCGCTGACAAGCTTGACCGATCGTTTTAGATACAAATCAACCACTGCAGATTCAAGTTGAGGATCGTTGGGACTGTGGATAAGGTTAAACCCAAAAGGGGAGTCGGTTAAAGTTTCCTGAAGCCTGACAATGGCAGTCTCTATTTCATCAAGATTAAGACCTGCAGCACCGAAAAATCCGATCATCCCACTGCGCCCGGCTTCTTCAACCATTTCAACAGATGTAATGCCGTTTGCCATGGCTCCCGCAACATAGGCATAGCGAAGATTATGTGTTTTTTTAAAATAAGAGTCACCGAGGTTTTCAGGAAGCAGTGGAGGTGCATAAGCATAAAGGGGAAAATTAGAGGACTCGTCAGACTGCATGGATGGAATTACATCGCCGATTGTAGCTGTCCCATCTTTGGCTACTGCAAGACGACCGTCTTTATTGACAAGGTACACCGGATAAGCAACATCGGCAATTGCAGCTTTGATTGCATTATTACCGTTTTCAGGGTGTGTATTCCCTTTCGTCCGCCATCCTATTGTTTTTTCATTCAGCAGATGCATAATATTTAACTTTAGCCTCTTGGATGAAATTTTTCATGTATTTTTTTCAGGTGCTCCCGGGCGACATGTGTATATATCTGGGTTGTAGAAATGTCAACATGACCGAGCATGAGCTGAACAGCTCTTAAATCCGCACCGCCTTCAAGGAGATGACTGGCAAAGGAGTGACGCAGGCTGTGAGGAGTGATTTTCTTATTAAAGCCGGCTTTTAGAGCATGGCGTTTTAAAAGTTTCCAGAAACCCTGACGCGTCATAGGTTTTCCTGCACGGGCGACAAAAAGATACCGGCTGGCGATACTTTTCAAAATCAATGGCCTTGCAGTTTTAAGGTAGTTATCGATTTTCTCTTTCGCAAAAAGGCCGATGGGAACAACCCTCTCTTTTGATCCCTTACCAAAAACCCTGACAAAACCGGCTTCCATGTTTACAGCCTGGAGTTTAAGATTAATTAATTCAGAAACTCTTAAACCGGCTGCATAGAGAAGTTCAATCATAGCTGCATCCCTGGATCCTGTGGGAGTCTTTGTGTCCGGAATGCTCAAAAGAAGTCTCACCTCTTCTATAGAAAGGACGTCCGGAAGTTTAAGACCGCTTTTAGGAAGATCAATAAGTCGCGTCGGATCATGCTTTAGTATTTTTTCCTGTACCAGGAATCTGTAAAATCCACGGATCGTTACGAGGTGTCTGGCTCTTGACCTGGCACCGAGACCACCATTCCTCATGGAGATCAAGTGTTTTAAGATAACAGGCGTGTCGGTATCTGAAATATTATTAATTTTCATTTCCTCAAGAAATGACAGATACATGGCCATATCGCTGCCGTATGAATCCAGTGTTTTATCAGACAGACCTTTTTCTACTAAAAGGTAATTTAAATACTGGTCTGTGAGAGTGTCAAGTTCAGGCATGATTGCTGATTTATGATTGTTGATTTATGATTTCCGGTTTATCCGGGTTAGTACCTATTTATTGAAATCGCATCATGTTTGCGAAGGATTTATCTAAAAAATATTATCGCCACCAAGACACGAAGTTTAATTACAATCACATTTATTCTTTGTGTCTTGGTGCCTTTGTGGCTATTTTTTTCCGGTTTATCCGGGTCAGGTTATATCTCGATTAAAAAATCAGCAGGGTCTATTTTATTCAGCACTTCAACGCCGTTATCTCTGACTACAACCATATTTTCAAGCCTGATTCCTCCCCAGCCTTGAATATATATTCCAGGTTCAACAGTAAACACCATGCCGGTTTCAAGGGTTGTCTCTTTTAAAGGGCTTAGTCTCGGATGTTCATGCACGGAAAGGCCGGTGCCATGGCCAAGGCCGTGACCAAACTTTCCTTTAAAGCCTGATTTTTCAATGTGATCACGCGCGATTTTATCCACGGCTTTTGAACTGATACCGGGCTTAACAGCATCTGTTGCCATTTGTTGCGCGTCATGCACGGTTGTAAAAACTTTTTTAAATGTTTCATCCGGCTGACCGATAATTACAGTTCTTGATATATCACTGCAGTAACCGTCCAGTTTTGCACCCCAGTCAAAAAGAATCGGTTCACCTGCTTTAATTTTTCTGTCCGAAGGAATGGCATGAGGAAGAGCGCTGTTTGGTCCTGATGCTACAATAGTGGAGAAGGATAATGACTGGGCGCCTGTTTCACGCATTTCTTTTTCCATCGCCCATGCGAGCTGCATTTCCGTCATGCCGGGTTTAATTGTGCTTTTGATATGTTTGAAAACAGATTCAGCAATAGAAAGGGCTTTTTTTAATGTATCGATTTCAGTTTCATCTTTTATCAACCTTAGATTTTCCACAATATCTTCGGTAGGCACAAGCTCCACCTGCATCCCTGAAGACTTCAGTTCTTCAGCCATTTTACTGTGCTGCATAAAGGACATCCGCACGCTTTCAAAACCGAGTCTATTTATGCCCAGCATATCTGCTATATTCGGAAGTTCTTTTGCCAGTCCTTCTTTATAACAGACTATCTCAAAAAGGGTCGCTTGGTTTTCTGCTTGAAGAGCGTAGCGTGAATCTGTTGCAAGAATAAGTCTTGAGTCTGTAATAAAAAGTGCTCCTGCCGATTCGTCAAACTGGGTATCTTCTCCTGTAAAACCGCTTAAGTATCGACGGTTTTCTTCAACAAGAACCAT
>JAUWOH010000163.1 GCA_030612225.1 Desulfobacteraceae bacterium | reverse complement strand
GACTGCAAGGAATGTTTTCCCCTATGTCCGACATCGTATCTCCAGGCAGCTTTTGTTTTAGTCGAAGCCCTTGCATTTCCCTCATCTCCCGAACCCGAGTCAGAGGGATAGGTGACGAGATCTAAAATACTGGTTTTGTTTGATAAGAAGTCCCTTTTCCCAGCGTGGCCCTATATGGTGATATCAGATGGCGGCCTAATCTTCTTCTCAAGGAACAGGAAAAATTGAGCGCAGGCAAGATAACTGAAAAATATCAAGCACTTCGGTGTAAAAGAGGAGTTTGTCGGACCAGTTCTCTCGAATTGATCGGAGAGGAACCCCTTTTGATTCGTATAGATGAGAAACCTTATTCAGTTGTGATGAGAACACCCGGGGAAGAGATATTTCATGCGGCAGGGTTCTGTCTTGGGGAGGGGATTGCGGACACTCCCGATGACTTCATGACAATCGGATATTGTAAAGATCTGGATCCGAATGTTATTGATATCCGGCTCAAACCCGAAAGGCGTGAAAAGATTCATGATATTCTTGCCAGGAGGGGCTTTGTCAGCCAAACCAGTTGTGGCATTTGCGGTAAGGAGATGATCAAGGACCTTTATCAGATTCTAACTCCGGCAGAAAACGGATTTGAGGTTGAAGTTAACAGTATTTTTGATTGCATCAACAAACTTTCCGAAAACCAGAGCCACTACCAGACAACCAGGGGCTCACACGCTGCAATAATATTTGACGATCAACTGGAAAAGATCTCTTTTGCTGAGGATGTAGGTCGGCATAATGCGCTTGATAAGGCAATCGGGAAAGCCTTTATGAGCAGGAAGCTGTTTAAAGCAAGCATCCTGGTTCTATCTTCAAGGATAAGTTATGAATTAGTTCAAAAAGCTGCCAGGGCGCATCTGCCTATGATGATCAGTAACTCAAGACCTACCGCTCTTGCCGCCGAAATGGGGCAGTCCCTTAACATGACGCTCGCCTGTGCTGGTGAGGAAGCTGAATTAATTATACTTTGCGGCGAAAACCGTATCGTTAGAGAATGAAGCTGTGACTGGATATTAGAATTTACCCAACCCGGACAAGCCGGAACCTGATTGACTATTGATTATTGAAGATTGAATATTTGTGGATGTCGCTTCGCTCTGTCATTTTTATGATCTTTTTTTAAAATTGATCCGCCGGCGGACCTTAAATAGTCAATCTTCAATCGACAATCTTCAATCCACAATCTTCAATCATTTGGAGACGGTGAAAATATTTCAATCCAATTTTTTTGATACCAAATGCAAAAAAATAACTTTTAAGGTAATAATAAATAGGAGGACAAATTGAAAATTCTCACAACAGTAAAAAAAGTAGTTGATGTGGAATTGACCATGCACGTGGAGGACGGCGCCATTGTTGAAGACGGGCTACAATATGTTATAAACGCCTGGGATGAAAGTGCGGTGGAAGCCTCTGTCCAACTTAAGGAAAATAACGGCGCGGAAACGACTTTGGTGAGTATCGGCGGCGGAGACAACACCGATATGATCCGCAGATGCTATGCCATGGGAATTGAAAACGGGATTCATATTGATGATCCGGCACTGGCTAAAGCCGATGCATCGATCTTTGCCAAAGTGTTGCAAAAGGTTTACGAAAAGGGAGACTATGATCTCGTCATCACCGGCAAACAAGCCCAGGATACGGATAGCGGCCAAACCGGGATCATTTTGGCAGAGTATTTGGGAGTGCCTTGCGTCAGTAATGTAATTGCCATCGAAGTGATGGACGACCAACACATTAAAGTTTCCCGAGTGGGGGATGCCGGAACCGAAATTGTTGAACTGGAGTTACCCGCTGTAGTCACGGTTGATGTTAGTATTAATGAACCGCGACTGCCCCAAATGCGCGGCATCATGATGGCAAAGAAAAAGGCCATCGATGTAATGGATCTGGCGGCACTAGGGACTTCGGATGATGAAGTCGAAGGCGCTACTCCAAAATCGGAAATTGTTGAATTTATGGTATCGAAAACACGGAAGGCCGGGCAAAAATTTGAAGGCGATGCTGCTGAAATCACAGCCAAGGTCGTCGACCTTTTGGCCAATGAAGCAAAGGTTTTATAATACTAATCACACGCATACAAGGAAAACAATATTATGGCTAAAATACTCGTAATTGCAGACATCAAACAAGGTGTACTAAAAAGCAGCACAGCCGAACTGTTATCAAAAGCCAAGACCATCGGCGCGGAAACCGCGGTAGTAGCCGTCGGCAGCAATATCGAATCTCTAACCTCCGATTTGGCAAATGCAGGGTCCGATACGCAATACATTGCGGATGATCCCAGTCTTGAACTATTTTCTGCTGGACCTTATGCATCGTGTGTCGTCGACGCAGCGAAACAATTTGGTGCCAATCTGATTTGGTTCGGTTTTTCCGAAAGCGGCAAAGCCGTTGCCCCGAGGGTTGCAACTCAACTGGATGCCGCGTGCGCTACTGAAATTACCGACGTAGAGCTTTCCGGAGATCAAATCGAAGTCATAAGACCCGCCATTGCAAATAAAGTGATGCAACGAGTCAAAGTCAATACCGATCAACTGGTGGCAGTTGTCAGAGCGGGAGCATTCGAGGCGACGGAAGGAATCACAGGAACCGAAAACGTAGTCAAGCTTTCCGCTCCGGCACCTGATTTAAAGGCCGTGATTAAGGAACTCATATCGGATGCGATCGGTGAAATCGATCTTGTCGATGCCGACGTCGTCATCTCAGTGGGGCGAGGCGTTAAGGATCAAGCCGGTGTTGATCTTGTAAAAGAACTGGCCAATGATCTAAAAGCCGGTTTTGGCTCTTCCCGCGCTATGGTAGATGGTGGTTTCATGGCACATAATAAACAAGTCGGGCAAACCGGTAAAATTGTAGCACCTTCCCTTTATATGGCAATCGGTATCTCAGGAGCCATTCAGCACCTTGCGGGAATGACCGGCTCAAAAGTGATTCTGGCCGTTAATAAAGATACCGAGGCCCCAATATTCAATGTGGCTGACTATGGTATCGTCGGAGACCTCTTCGAGGTGGTTCCGATTCTTCGGGAAGAGATTAAAAAAATTAAAAGTTAGTCTGAGGTAGTTATGAATCCCCTTTTGATGTCTTTACTGCTCATTGTCGCGCTGGCAATTTTCGGCCGCATCATGTATCATAAAATCCTATTGCTAATGGCACTTGAACCTGTGAATCGGTTCAATCATATTAAAGTACGACTTTTGAATATGGTGATTCTGGCAATTGGGCAGAAGCGCCTGGTGGGAAGGAAAAAAGAGTGGATTGCCGGTATCATGCATGCTTTTATCTTTTGGGGATTCTGCATTCTGTTGATTCGCAGCCTGAGTTTATATGGAGAAGGGTTTGTAAAAGGTTTTCAACTGCCTATTTTTGGCAATGATTCTATAATAGGGTATCTCTATATTGCCTTAAAAGACATCATGGAAGGAATCGTTTTGTTGATGGCTGCTTTTGCCATCTTTCGTCGTGCGGTTCTTAAACCTGAACGGTTGCACAATACATGGGAAGCGTATTTTGTTTTGGTCATGATTGTGGTTTTGATGATTTCTGATCTTTTATTGGATGGTGCCCGATATAACTTAATTATGTTATATAATAATCCTGACCATCTTCATTTTTTTAATAACCCACAGTATGGTTCCGAGTTTCTCTGGACACCTGTTTCCGTGGGAGCTGCGGCCCTCATATCCTGGATGAGTGCCGATGTCACAGGCTATATACTGGTTGGTATGTTTTGGTTGCATATAATTACCCAATTGACCTTTCTTAATTTCCTGCCATTAGGAAAACACTTTCATATCATAACCGCGCTTCCAAATGTGTTTTTTAAGAACCTGGAATATCCCCATCAAAAGGCCAAGCTTTTGGATTTGGAAGATGAAGCGGCCTGGGAAGATGAATCATTGGGAATCAATCACATCCACCAGCTCAACTGGAAACAGGGACTGGATCTTTACACCTGTACCGAATGCGGTCGATGTAAAGAGGTTTGTCCGGCTTATATCACCGATAAACCGTTAAGTTTGCACGAGTTCAATGATAAACTGAAATTTGAATTGTTTGATAATGCGGACAACATTATTAAAAGAGCAAAGTTGTCTGCCACCATTAAAGAAGATGGCGATTCAGAACAAATGAAAGAAATTAAAGCACGAGTGGTTGAGCTCAACAGCAAAAAACAGCTTATTGGTGACGTGATCGAAGAAGACACGCTTTGGGCATGTACCACCTGCCGCGCCTGTGAAGAAGTCTGCCCGGTGACCATCGAACATGTTCCACGCATAATAGCTATGAGACAGGGGCAGACATTGATGGCGGAAGCCTACCCCAAAGAGTTGAACCCGGCCCTTAAAGGACTCGAGCGCAACGGCAATCCCTGGGGCATCGGGTATGACAAACGCGCTGATTGGGCGGACGGCCTGGATGTTAAAACAATGGCTGATGACCCTGATGTCGATTATTTACTCTGGGTTGGCTGTGCAGGTTCATTTGATGATCGAACTAAAAAAGTATCAACCAGCCTGGTCAAAATTTTACAAAAAGCAGGTATCAGCTTTGCAATCCTGGGTGTGGAAGAAAAATGTACTGGTGACTTTGCAAGACGTGTCGGCAATGAGATGTTGTACCAGATGATGGCGCAGGAAAACATCGAAACCTTGAATAATTACAAGGTTAAAAAAATAATTGCAGCATGCCCCCATTGTCTCAATACACTTAAGCATGAATACCCGCAAATGGGCGGAAATTATGAAGTGATCCATCATACAGAGTTCATTGATCAGCTAGTAAGATCCGGCAAAATCACCTTAAATAAATCATTCCAAGGATCTCTAACTTACCACGATCCCTGCTATTTAGGACGATACAATTCGGTTTATGATCAACCAAGATCGATTTTGAAGTCCATATCAAAAGATGGACTCAAAGAACTTACCCGACATGGTAAGGAAAGTTTTTGTTGTGGTGCCGGTGGAGGAAGAATGTGGATGGAAGAGACCATTGGTAAAAGAATCAATCAGGAACGAGCAGAAGAAATTATCAATAAGCATGTGGAAAATGTGGCAGTGGCTTGCCCGTTTTGCTTAACCATGATTGAAGACGGCATGAAAGAACTGGAAAAAGAAGAGGAAATCAAGACACAAGATATCTGTGAACTTGTGGCGAAGAATATGGAGTGAATAGATTGATGATTTGCGATTGAAGATTGCAGTTTTGTATCCGCTATACACCCATTCGGAACATAAAGGTTGCACAATCTCCGTCCTGTAAGTGTTAACAGGTGTTGCAGATGTGCGTGATCAGGACAACCAGCTATAGTCTGCTATGCTGGTTGTCCTGATCGCGCGCAGATGCGGTGCCTGTGAACGCTTACGAAGTTTTTTATTCAAGTATCTTCCTAAGATTAATAAAGTTGCTTCGGTCAAAACCGAGAGTTTTAAAAAATGATAAGAGATCCGGGGAATCCCAGCGAACCGAGGTATAGACATCTTTAATCCCTTTTTCCCTGGAAAAAACAAATATTTTTTTGGCCAGACTCTCACCAATTCCCTGGCCCATGAATTTTGGGTTAACGCCCATGTTGGATATCCAGGTGCTTTTTTTAATACCAAAGCCTCCTGAGATAACAATGCTGATCATATAACCCACAACATGGCCGTTAAGTTCGGCAATAAAGCTGGCATCCTCTTCTCTTTCGACCTGTTCTTTGATGATGGTGATGAAATCGTTTTGGACAGGTGTTTGTGTAATGGCTGCATAAATTTTGCTTATATGTTCAGCATCTTCAGCTTTTAATTTTCTGATAAGGATATCTTTCACGGGCAAATCTCTCTAATAACGCAATTATTAATCAATTCTTATTATTTTAACATTATGGCCGACCCAGTTAGGGGGAAGATATACCCTGCCGCTGTTCCCGCTTGACTTGACCTTTTTTTCAATCATCTCTTCACCGTAAATTTCAAATTTTACCTTGCTATTGGATATATGAACAACGGAATTTTTGATGTTTTCTGTTTTGGTTTCTTTAGGCACAATAAAAAGTCTTTTAGTTTAGATAATTAATAAAAAGAAATGTCAATAAATTAATTTACACTAAAAGCTACATTACAGCTACATATTAAATGAGTCAAGGAAAATATTTTAAAAAGATTTTAATAGCTCGGCAAACAGGCACCAAGATACGAAGAAACAAAAATATAAATTACTCAAGTTTCGCACCCCTTATCTACAGCAAAGCCTTAATTTCTGAAGAGTCGATTCGTATCGAAGGAGTGAATCGAGACGGCTATATCATTTTCTTCCAGGCGATATGAATGTAATCAGTTGGCGGTGTGTCCTGATATTTGGGATAAAGTGCATTAGTTGCTAAATTATAAAGTCATACATCCACCCCAAATATCAGGACACTGCGAAAGAGTGGAGGCTGTGACCAACATATCACCTTACAGAAAATAATATAACCATCTCGATTCACATCTGATCTTATATCTTACGCACCATCAGGGCGTAACTTTTTGCAAAATAGGGGTGCGCAACTTGAGTAAATTATTTGTGTCTTGGCGGCAGACTTAAACCTAAGCTTGATGAACTCGTAAAAAGTATCACCGATGGCTAAGTAGAAAGTTCCATATAGGCCCCGCAGGAAGTGCCCTTGGGGTACAAGGCGCAGTGGTTTTTCAGGAACGAGGCAATACAAGTAGTATGCCGAGTGTCTGAAAAACCACTGCAACGCAGTAGATGGGACTTTCTACGACGCCATCAAACTTCAAAATATGCCATTACAGGAAAATGGTCGGAAGGAAA
>JAUWOH010000050.1 GCA_030612225.1 Desulfobacteraceae bacterium | reverse complement strand
TTGGCAGATGAGTCAAAGCGGTATCAAAACGTTTCGTGAGATAGGAGAGCTTGAAGCAAATGCATTAAAAGATGGTGCACTTACGCAAAAACACAAAGAGCTAATAGCTATAGGGATAAGTATTAATAACAACTGTTACGGCTGAATTGAATATCATGTCAGCAGTGCTGCTGATTTGGGGGCAACAAGAGAAGAAATTCAGGAAGCAACGGCTGTTGCAATAGCTTTGTGTGGCGGTATAGCAGAATGGCCCGCACGGTTTGTTTTTAAGGTTCTTGAAGAATTGGAAAAATCTTAAACTAAAAGAAAATACATATGAAAAGAAAAAAGATAATAAAAAGAAGTATCATAGGAATTTTATTCATACTGCTTACGATTTGGATACTACGATTTTTTTTAGCTGAGAATTCCATAAATAAATTGTATGGGCCGTATCCAGACATTGCTGAATTGACAGAATTTAATGTCAGCAATCCTAAAGCGGTCAAGCCAAATGTAATCTTAATTTTTGTGGATGATTTGGGTTATGCTGATTTGAGCTGCTATGGCAGCAGTGCTATTCAAACTCCAAATATCGACTCAATAGCCGCACAAGGGGTAAAGTTCACAAATTATTATTCGGCGGCATCCGTATGCGCTCCGTCCCGGGCGGGTTTATTGACCGGAAGATATCCATTCAGAACGGGTATCATTGGGAATCCTTATCCTGCCAATGAAGAGACAGGGAAGAAGATAGCCAGAAAAGTAGGAGGTGCATTAATCGGATTGGGTTCTTTTGATATTAAAGAGAAGTATGTAGCAGAAGGCTTAAATAAAAAGGAAATAACAATTGCCGAGGCTTTAAAGTCGGTAGGATATAGGACGGGGATGATTGGTAAATGGCACTTAGGGGATTTTAGCTCAAATGAAGAATTCAATCCCGTCAATCATGGCTTTGACTTCTATTTTGGTGTACCGCACAGTAATGATCTCCTGCCTTGTCCCTTGTATAGAAATACGAAAAAAATAAAGGAAAGCATGGAGGGAGAAGCCTTGCAATCACAGTTTAGCTCCATGTATTCTGAAGAAGCCATACGATTCATTGAGGAAGCAGATAATGCACCATTTTTCCTGTATTTAGCTGAGACGTTTCCACATCAACCTTTATATGCTTCAGCCAAATTTAAAGGTAAATCGGCAGGTGGAATATACGGAGATGTCGTGGAAGAATTAGACTATAATGTAGGTAGAATACTTAAAAGTCTAAAAGAGAAAGGTTTGGATAAAAATACACTCGTCATATTTACGAGTGACAATGGCCCGTGGTATGAAGGAGATACCGGCGGTCATAAAGGCAGAAAGGGAGAATCTTTTAACGGTGGTTATAAAGTGCCTTTTATAGCCAGATACCCTGGTGTGATTCCTAAAAGACAAGTAAACCCTGCGGTTATTCAAAGCCTTGATCTATTTCCTACAATCTTGAATCTGGCAGGTGTAGAACTTCCTGGGGACAGGACTATTGATGGTATAGATATCATGGAAAATCTGAGTTGTGAGTCTATTGAAACAAAACATGATGCAATTTATTTCTATCATTATGCTGAATTACAGGGTGTTTTGTCGGGTGGTTATAAATACCTGGAAAGTATTGACCGGTATGTTTGGCCGCTTCCATTGCACAGAGCTTCTGTACTAAAAATATTTAAAGCGGAATCACACCTGGGGAATATATATCCTTTGTTGTACAATACCAATATAGACCCCAATGAGGCCTATAATCTGATGGAGACAAATCCTGTTATTGCTAAAAATTTAAGCGAAAAATTAGAAAAGTGGAAAGAAAAGACTCTTAAAAATCCGAGAGGCTTCAATGTTTTTAATGAAGATTGAATCCAATCTAAAAATCCTTCGGGACGTGTTAATTAGTCAAGATTCAAGGGGGCATAGAAGTTTAAGAATCGAGATAAAAAATCATAAGAAATATTGAAATAAGAGAAAATAGATTGCTCATGGGTCAAACGTAGATTTGCTCCCTTATTTTTTTGGAACTGGCAAATCGATACGCCAAAACTGAAAGGGCGAGAGGGTACTTGATTACGGTGGGCCTGGAAGATACTGAAGAATGATCAAACGATGTAAAGTCGAATCTTAAGAAGATTTCTTGAACCCTTTTTTCCAAGTAATTGAGAAGAAGAACCAAAAACATTAAATGGATAAATACGCAAACTACAATGACCTGAAACAGCATGAAAGAGAAGGGGAAGATTATGTAGTAATTTTGCGGGAAGACAATTCGCGCATTGCAGTAATCGCGCCTCACGGTGGAGGCATAGAACCCGGTACAGTTGAAATTGCAGACGCGGTTGCCGGCGCAGAACATACCTTCTATGCCTTTAAAGGGATAAAAAAGAAGGGAAATGCAGTCCTGCATATTACGAGCAACAGATTTGATGAGCCCAAAGGGGTTGGCATTGCAAAAAATGCGGACGTCGTTGTTTCAATTCACGGGTATCACGGAAAGAAAAATAAGGTTTACATTGGAGGCAGAAATCGAGATCTGAAGTCAAGAATTCTGCATGTGCTGAACAAGGCCGGTTTTCAGGCTGAGATAAGTACAAAACAGGGTTTACGCGGCCAACATCCTGAAAATATCTGTAACCTGTGCCGGACCGGTGAGGGGGTGCAGTTAGAAATATCCAGGGGTTTGAGGGATAGAATGTTTGATAATCTCGGCAGACGATCATGGAGAAAAAAGACCGGCCTGTTTTTGAAATTTGTAGATGAATTGAGGGAAGCGCTTCGATGATGAGTAGTGAGGACGTTATTTTTGAAAAGATACTTTTCATCATATACCAGCCATACAAGTGGGGCTTCAGGGTGCATTAGTTTATAACTCAAGTTTCGTACCCCTTATCTACAGCGAAGCCTTATTTTCTGAAGAATTAATTCGTATCGAAGGAGTGAATCGAGGCGGTTATATTATTTTCTTCCAGGTGATATGAATATAATCAGTTGGCAGCGTGTCCTGATATTTGGGATAAAGTGCATGAGTTGCTAAATTATATAAAGTCGTACATCCAACCCCAAATATCAGGACACTGCGAAAGAGTGGAAGCTGTGACCAACATATCACCTTACAGAAAATAATATAACCGCCTCGATTCACATCTGATCTTATATTTTATGTGCCATCAGGGCATCACTTATTGCAAAATAGGGGTGCGAAACTTGAGTTTATAAGTTGCCAGGGTACTTGGAAAGCGCACAAGGATGGCCGTGATTGGCCCCAAAACCATTTTCAGTATGGCTAGAATCAAATGTTGAGGTATCTATGGGTTTTATAAAAATTTTAATCTATCTTGCAATCATAGTTGGTTTTATCGCATTTTTTGCTGTTCTAATAAATTTTGCTGTACGCTTTTTTTAATAGAGAAAAAAGTGGGGTTGTGTTTTGATTTGTGATTAATTAATTTGGCTTTACTCACTAATCAAGACGTGCAGCGACCCCTATTTTCGACCCTTATCTGATCCAATTTAGATCAAAATGGCCTATTGACAATATATCCGACATATGGTAACTATTTTTAACTTGCCGGTATCTGGATGAGAATGAACACTTCATAACAAAGGATACCACATATTATGCTCCATCCTACTATCGTACACAAACCGATATTTCAGCGAGACCTTTGCAAAACGGCACTTTCCGAAGTCTGCCGCTTATCTGCCCGATTTCTGCGCCTGCCTGTGCGTTGCACGCAGACAGGTCAGGCTCAAATTCAAATCCTCGAAATATTCAATATATTTACCCCAAGGGCATTTACTACGTGGCACCTGTGGTTGTCCGCCTCAGGCGGATCGCCTTCCCCCGCTCAAAAGTCCGGGATCTTCGACTTGAACTCGAACAAAAATTACCATTTTTCAAAGGTATCTCAGCTTAATCCACTTTCAAAAAACAAGTTTTTATCAAATATCAAACTGTTGGCATGCGATGTCAAGTTCCGAAAAACATTAGATTATCATCTGAATCGTTAAGTATCACAAATTATCCCCGAAGTGGGATAACTCATGTTTTTCATCAATCAATGTTGTCAACAAATCCTGCGTGGGTATAAAGACATGAGGGTATTTGTGTTTCAAATTAATATCTGGAGTCATTTTTTGTATGTAGAAGACCTGGCACAAATGATCATCAGAAAGAAAGGAGGAACACATGAAAAAACAAACCAACAACTATGAAACGCTGCTTAAAATTACCGGTGCCATTTCCGCCACAAGAGATCCTGAAGATATTGTTGCGTTAACAGTGGAAAGTGTTAAAACCGCTATGGATCTGAAAGGCTGCACGCTGTTTTTAATCAACCGCAAGACCGATGAGTTGAAAATTGCAGGATCTTACGGTCTTAGCCAGAATTATTTGGATAAAGGGCCTATCAGTTCGCTGCAGTCGATCGCCGAGTCATTCAAGGAAGGACCGGTCGCTATTTATGATGTTACGGATGATCCCAGAATCCAGTATCCTGGAGAAGCAAAACTAGAAGGTATCTCCTCCATCCTGTCCGTTCCGATTACCCTCCATAATCGCGTGATCGGGGCGTTACGGGTGTATTCCTCTGAACCCTGGGAATTTACTCTGGATGATGTGAATTTTGTCCACGCCGTAGCACAGATTGTAGGGATGTCAATCGATTTGTGCCGGCTTAACAAGGGCTATAAGACCAGTATTGAAATCCTGAAAACCATGCGGGATCCGAAATTATTGAAAGCTAAATAATCATTTCAACCGGATTTCACAAGCCGAAAAAAACCGACAGTTCTCACCCGGCCTCACCGCTCATCTATGTCATGTCGGCCGCCGGCCTGACAAAGCCATGCCCAACAACAGCAGGCTTTCGGGACGTACACGTCCCGAAAGCGCGCGCCATCCCAACTTTAAGTATTATATTGCAACTGTTGCAATCATAGTAGGCTTTATCGCATTTTTTGCTGTACGGTTCTTATAATAGATAAAAAAAGAGGGGTTGTGTTTTGCTTTGATTTTTCATTATTTATTAAAAATCTGAATTCCAATATAATAAATAAGTGGGATAAAAACAGCAGGCAACATATTGCCGACTTTAATTTTATTTTTTCCAAGCATGTTTATGCCGAGACCAACAATTAAAAGTCCGCCTACAGATGACATTTGAGATATTACTTCAGGAACCAGAAAAGGTTTTATATATACAGCAGCAAGAGTGATTGTTCCCTGATATAAAAACACTGAAACTGAAGAGAATAAAACACCAATTCCCATGGTAGATGAAAATATTACTGCTGCGATGCCATCAAGGGTTGATTTTGCAAAAAGGGTATTATGGTTACCTGTAAGACCGCTTTCTAAAGAACCTACAATCGCCATTGCGCCAACACAATAGAGTAAAGATGTTGTAACAAAACCGTCTGCAAAGTTTCCTCCTTTTTTTGAGAATTTTTTTTCAAGCCAGGTCCCTGCATTTTCTAGTCTGTGTTCAATTTGACACAGTTCCCCCAGAAGACTGCCAAGAGCAAGAGAGATAATTATCAGAATAAAATCATTACATTTAAAAGCACTTTTTAGACCAATGAGGATAACAGCAAGGCTTATGGCCTGTATGATTGTTTTGTTATATTTTTCAGATATTCTGCCTCTGAAAATAAGTCCAACAAGGCTTCCTGCAATAATAGCTGCAACATTTACTAAAGTACCTAACAAGGGAAGCTCCTTTTTATAATTAATAGTTTTATGATTTATTTGCCAAAAAGAGTCTTAAAGAAACTTTTGATTTTAGCCTTTATGGTTCCATATGGACCAAATTTTTATTTTCCTCGCTATTGATTTAAATATCTCTTTGTTTATTAAAGAGTTTCAAAATTTTAGCAAGGATTGTTTTTTTTGAAGCTTTATAGGGGACGTCAGGTACATCAGTTTATAAGTTGATAGGGTACTTGAACTATGATATCTGGCTCAACAGTAGTTTATGTCTAATGTACGAAAGCGCGCCATACCAACTTTAAGGATTATAGGGCAACTGTTGCAATCAGTGGCCCAAAAACTACTTTCAGTACGGTTAGAATCAAATTTTGAGATATCTATGGGTTTTATAAAAATTTTAATCTATCTTGCAATCATAGTCGGTTTCATCGCATTTTTTGCTGTTTTAATAAATTTTGCTGTACGGTTCTTTTAACAGATAAAAAAGTGGGGTTGTATTTTGATTTGTGATAAATTTGGATTTACTCACTAATCAAAACCCCTACTTTGCGTTCGGTAAAAATTCAAAATAAATATTTCTCGTAATTAAACTTAATATAGTGGATGATTGTATAATGACTTCAAAAACTGTTTTCATACGGAAACTACTGACTTCTCACCAGACTGAAAGTTTTACAAAATTTCTACCTCTCAATTATGAACTGGTCACAGAAATAAGAAGTGCGGTAAAGGAAATTTTTGATGCCTTGGGCGGAGAAGACCTTATCAAGTCAAGCGGGGATGTTTATATCAAGCCCAATGGTATTGACGCCAAGCCATATTGTTATACACGACCGGAAGTGATCAGGGCTGTTATTGAGTACTGGTTTGACGCAGGTGCGAAGAGTGTATATCTCATGGAAAATTCGACTCAGGCCAATTATACACGTATCGTATTTGAAAGCAACGGATATAAGAAAGTCTGCAAAGGTACTGGTGCCATTCCCATTTACCTGGATGAGGAAGAGACAATAACATACAAATTCACAGAAAAAAAATCAGTTACCGATGGATGTGCAGGTGAATATGATCTTACAAGTTTTGAAATGCCCGCAACTGTTGTTAAAAAGTTAATCGAAAAAAGAGATGAAAACCTCTATATCAACTTACCAAAACTGAAGACCCACTCTATGTCAGGAGCTACATTGGGAATAAAAAACCAGTGGGGATTTCCTGCTCATAAAAGCAGAGGGATCGATCATAACTACAATCTGCATTGCAAATTGATTGACGTTCTTTCTTATATTAAACCGGATGTAACGCTCATCGAAGGTATTGAAGGGACTGTTTATGGTCATTACCCGGTCCTTAAGCTGGCTGATGAATGTATAAAACCCTTTCGCTTGCTTATCGGCAGTAGAAATGTGGTTGCCGCAGATCTTGTTGGATCTAAAATATTCGGTCTTGAGAAGGAGGACGTTCCTCATTTGCAGATGGCGATCGAACGGGGGTTTGGTGGAGATGTCAGCACTCTTCAGGATATTGATATGGCAGGCGATATAACCAATCTTGATTCTGTTGATCTTATAGGTGATATGCCCGAAGCAGGATCATACCCAACAGATCTATTTGATTCTTTTCCGGATGATGTGAATATTATTCAAGGGCAGGAACTGGCCTGCAAGGAGGGGTGCGTTAACAATCCGTTAACATTATTACAGATATTGTACAACGATTATAATGGTAAAGGCGGTTGGACTCTTTTGATGGGTAAGGGCTTTGATAAGGAGGAAATTCTTAACCTGGAAGGCAAAGTACTAATTGCGGGGCACTGTGCTATTGAAGAGGTTTCTTCGATTTTAATTAAAAAATTAAAAAGAAAAAATGTATATCTCAGTGGAGAGTGCAATGATCTTTGTTCAACAGCGGAGGCAATGTTTCATCTTATGAAGGTTAACCCAATAGATCTTGTTCCCATAAATCCTGTAAAGGCATTGTGTGCCTTAATAACGGCCAAATTAAAAGGTTCTAACTCGAGAGTACCTAATCCTTTGTCCCATATACTGAAAAGAGTATAGATGTTTGGTGTTGATAGAACGAATTCCACGGCAATTCTGATCTTAACAAGTTTGATTCTTCTCCAAATCAGTTGGAGAAGGGGATTCCAGGATTCAAGGGGTCAAGTGAAGGCAAACGGCTTGATACAGGTGGCGTAAACACTTACGTTTTTTCTGCCCTTACTCTTTAATTTTCAAAGTATGTCTATATAAAAATACGGTTCCAAGGGTCAGTGATTTTTCTATATGTATTTGTTTTTCGGTGATTTTCACTCGAACCCTTGACCCCTCGAATCCTTGAATCCTGATCAATCGACCAACTCTTTGGGAGATGATCCTAAGTGGATCATCTCCCGATTAGTTGTACCCTAATCGAGCTAAAACTCGATTAGGGTCGTTTGTCGATTGTTGCCAGTTGTGGGTTGCGGAACTAAACCAATCGATTTGATATCTCTACTAAGGAAGAAATATAAAATGTGAAACCATATCCGTATTCCTGAAGCAACTGACAACGGATAACTGACTATTGACATTGAGCGGTTACACTCAATTGGGGTGCAAACTTTTTATGATAGGAATATTATGTGCGAAGAAATTTCTAATGAGAGGAAAGCCTTTCTGGCTATAGACTACAGTCGTGGATTCATCGAATACTGTCAGTTCAGAGCGGAAATTATAAAGAAGGGTTATTTTCAGTCCAGAGTCAGGATCGAAGAGCATCATCGGCAGCAGGACGGCTTTATTCATGCAGGTGTAATGGCCACAATGGCCGATCATACGGCTGGATATTCCGCTTTTACCATTGTTGATGAGAATTTTCAGATCCTGACTATTGAGTTTAAGATAAACTTTCTAAGGCCTGCCTTCGGTGACACCCTGGTCTGTCGCTCCAGGGTGATAAGAGAAGGCAGCCAGATCATAATATCGGAATCAGAGGTCTTTGATATCAGGGGTGAAGAGGAGACGATGGTAGCTAAAGCTATGGTCACCCTTATGGTTGTTAACAAGGATAAGCTTGTCCAAAAGGGTTGACGGTGTTAATATTTATTTGAAAATTGCAAAGTTTACTACATGGAATACTTTACAGAATTTGGTTACTTAGGGCTTTTTTTTGCCTCATTTTTAGCAGCGACAATACTGCCGTTGAGCTCAGAAGTTATTCTTAGTTTTTTATTATTGAATGATTTAAATCCAATAATATTAGTCAGCGTTGCCACATTTGGAAATGTACTTGGGGCATTTGTGAATTATTCAATAGGAGTTTGGGGTAGTATATTTTTTATAAGAAAGGTTTTAAAAATTTCAGAGGATAAATTTGTTAAGGCGAAACAACGATTTCAAAAGTATGGAGTGTTTAGCCTGTTCTTTGCATGGGTACCAGTAATTGGTGATCCATTAACGGTTGTTGCAGGCGTACTAAAAATAAATATTTTAATATTTTTTATACTGGTTACATCCGGCAAATTGATTAGGTACGTAATAATTACTTATGCAATTCTCGCATAAAAAATATTGTGGGAATTAATACAAATACGGTTTGTCAGGAATCTATCCGTCATTTAGCAGTTTTTGAAAACACAGTTTAGAATGATGGTTCTTCTCCAGCTAAATTGGAGAAGAACCTAATTTAATTAAAAATAGCAATGCTGGTTGTCTTTTTTAAAAATGTGTGGCATGTGTTAAAAATTACAAACACTTTTCTATCAGGAGCTGTCCGTGATAAAAATCGCTGTCATTGGTCTGGGAGGATTTGCGGGCGCAATATTCAGATATCTGTTGAGTGGGGCTGTCCACTCTCTTTTTAATGCATCTTCATTTCCCATCGGCACCATGATTGTTAATGTAACCGGATGTTTCCTGATTGGTTTTGGCGGAGGATTGATTGAGAGCCGTCAGTTTTTTTCACCTGAATTAAGGGCTTTTTTGTTTGTTGGTATCCTTGGCAGCTTTACCACTTTTTCAACCTTTGGCCTGGAAACTTTTAACCTTGTCAAAAACGGACAATGGCTTGCGTCTGCCGGCAATATCGGCTTCAGTATTGTTTTTGGACTTTTAGCTGTGCTGGTGGGCAACATGGCTTCGAGATTATTGTAAGGGTCTTATGAATACCCTTGAAGAAAATGGACAACTGCTTCGTATTATGATTGGTGAAACTGACCGCCACGGTAAGATGCCGCTTTATGAGTGGATTGTAAAACAGGCCAGAAATCACAGTATGGCCGGAGCAACGGTTTTAAGGGGGATTCAGGGATTCGGCGCCAACAGCCTGATTCACACCACGAAGATTTTAAGACTGTCAGAGGATCTTCCGGTTGTCGTGGAAATCATCGACACAACGGAAAAGATTGCCTCTTTTTTACCCGTCATTGATGAAGCAGTAACAGAAGGCATCGCAACCGTTGAAAAGGTCAATGTCAGATTTTACAGATACGGCAAAAAAAAGTAAAATGTCCAAATCTTCCGCTTTTTGTCAAAGCTCAATAAATCGAAGCTTCAGGTACATCAGTTTATAAGCTGACAGTGTCCCCATAAAAGCGGCGGACAAAAAAGATTTTCAGTACTTCCACATTGTCAAGAGAGGGCTTTCCCTCACGGTTTCGTCCCCCCATTCAAAGTCTGGAATATTCCCCTTGCCTTCGGTTAATACTTATGTTAATAAATTTAAAGAATTATTAACCGGGTTTACGCATAGGGAAGCACCCCCCATTAGTTCACGTCCACGCTTGGCGTACACAAATCACTCAACCCTACCCGCGGGCACGCTCGTTTTCTGGAAGTAGATTCAGATAGTTACAACGCTCAAAGTTAATTGCAAAATCCACGACAGGCGGGTTAGCTCGCTCGACCTTCATGTATATAATTGCATAAAAATTTACGAAGCATGGTTGTGTGTTGTTCAATGGGAATTGAAGGATTACAAGTTGAAAAGAAACTCTGTTCTTATTTCAAAAGGAATCGTTTTTCTCTATGATTATATTACTCAAGTTTCATACCCCTCATCTACGGCGAAGCCTTAATTCCTGAAGAGTTGATTAGTATCGATTCACATCTGATCTTATATCTTACGGGCCATCAGAGCATCACTTTTTGCAAAAATAGGGGTGCGAAACTTGAGTATATTATAAATGATACTGAATAAGGAAAGGAAATTCATTTGAGGTATAGCTACCATAATAATGAACGTATTACTACCGCATTACTGCTTGCAGCCGGCGTAGGTAGCCGTCTGTATCCCTTGACGCAAAATGAGCCTAAATGCTTGACAATAGTCAATGCCATGTCGATTCTTGAACGTCTGCTTTCTAATCTGAATCAGCATGGTTTCAAACGCCTGGTCGTGGTCACAGGACATATGGAAAACCGTATTAGGGATTTTCTGGGAAATCAGGTAGGAAACATCGCAATCGATTATATTTTCAGTCCGTTATACGAGACGACTAATAATATCTATTCTCTCTGGATGGCACGTGAAGTTATTAATGAGCCGTTTCTGCTGCTCGAAAGCGATCTTGTTTTTGATGAATCACTTCTGGATGCCATGTTGTATCCTGACAGAATAGCTGTTGCAAAGGTGCAGCCCTGGATGAATGGGTCATGTGTTACGATCAATAAATCTCAACTGGTTAAAGCATTTTTGGAAGACAACGCAGACTCTTTTGGTAAGATCAAATACAAAACTGTTAATATTTACAGCATTTCCCTTACTTCGTGGCATTGTATTGTAAAAAAATTAGACAAGCGTATTTCAGATGGCAAAGTAAATGACTATTATGAAACCGTATTTGCGGAAATGATTGCTGATGGCAGCCTTTCTCTTAAAATTGTTTCTTTTGACGGCAAGCCATGGTATGAAATAGACACCATTGAAGATTTGGCAAAGGCTGAGAAACTATTTTCATCAGACAATTATACGACTACGAAAACTGTTACTCCTTCACAACTTGATTTTTTTAACATGCGATTGATCAATGCTGCAACATCATCATAGGAGGCTGTCCGAGAATGGCTATTTCCCGCAGTCTCTGAGTCAGCCTCATCCTGCTACAGCGGGACTCAAAATACTCAATGTATTCCTGCCTGTCGTAGCTAAGCGTAGATCCCGCATATCGGGGCGCGGTGGGTCTGTCAGATCGTTCTGGGGCGGTTAAAATCTTCGCTTTCCTCTGCTCTAAGTCCGGGATCTTCGACTTGACCTTGCAAAAAATCTTTCATTCTCGGAAAGCCTCCCGGGAAGCAACAGGAATCTTAAATGCCGCAAAATAATTATAAGACTCAATCTGAAAAATACGAATTCATCTCCGGTCAACACGGAGGTTACTATCGGCATAATTTTATAGATCATGCCTATCTTTATAATCTTTATTTCCCGCCGGAGGCTGTTTTTACAAACTTTAAAGAGCAAATTCATGATATTGTTCTGAATTATCCTATGGCACAGAATGCTCTTGCCGGGCTTATCGGCAAGCTAATTGACCAGCCCGCTGAAAGAATTGTTGTGGGTAACGGAGCTGCTGAACTAATAAAAATAGTATCCGGTCACATATCAGACAAGTTAATCGTTCCTGTACCTTCTTTTAATGAATATGCCAATGCCGCACCTTCAGGCCAGGTAGTTGAATTTCCGCTTGAGTTTCCATCTTTCCAGTTGGATGTAGATATATTTGCTGCTGAAGCGATCAGGGTAAAAGCTGATGTAGCTGTTGTGGTAACGCCTAATAATCCAACATCTATATTAATTCCCAAACCTGATCTCATTCGGCTTGCAAAAAAACTTGAGACTCATGACTGCATGCTGATTATTGATGAATCATTTTTAGATTTTGCAGAGAACCCTGATCAAATAAGCCTGGAACAAGAAATCGTAAATTACCCGAACGTGGCGATTTTTAAAAGCATGAGCAAAGCATATGGTATCTGCGGGCTCAGGATCGGTTATATGCTGACTGTAAATTTAAAATTTATTGAAGCTGTAAGAAACGGCGTGCATATTTGGAATATTAACGGATTCGCAGAAGAGTTTTTGAGGCTTTTGCCCGATTACAAACAGGAATTTATTGAAAGCTGTAAACAAGTTCGAACCGACAGAGACAGTCTGTATAAAAAAATTTGTAATATAAAGGGGATGACTGTTTTTAAACCTGATGCAAACTTTATTTTCTGTCGTCTGCCCGATACTGTGCAAAGTGCT
>JAUWOH010000009.1 GCA_030612225.1 Desulfobacteraceae bacterium | reverse complement strand
GAGACCTTTGAAAAATGGTAATTTTCAAAGGTCTTACTGCATCGGGACCAGGATGATCTCGATGCGTCTATTCTGTCGGCGCCCTTTTTTTGTATTGTTTGGGGCAACAGGTCGATAAGAGCTGTACCCGCAGGCTGAAAGTCGTTTCGGATCCAGACCTCCTTTTTTCTGAAGAAAACGGGCGATAGCCGCGGCCCTGGCGGTTGACAATTCCCAGTTACCGGTAAATCTTTTTTTTAACCTTGCCTTTAAGGGGACGTTGTCGGTATGCCCCTCTATCATAATATTTTGCTTTTTATTATCCCTTAGAAAACCAGCCATTCTCAAAAGCAGCTTTTTCCCGCTGTCATTAATATTTGAACTGCCTGAATCGAAAAGGATTTTATCTATAAAGATCACTTTCAGTTTATCTTCCATATTTACTACTTCGATTTCCTGTTTTGCAATTTGATCTTTCAGGCTTGTTTCAATAGTTTTCTTTGTATCATCGAGCAGGCGTATTATTTCTTTCTGGAGTTTAATAACCGATTGTTTTTTTTTCATTTCCAGTTCAAGCTTTTCTATTCTCCCTGCAAGTTGCATGTTTATTGTTTTTTGGTATTCATACCGGCTTTGAGCATCTGCGAGCTCTTTTATTTTCTTTTTATCATGTGCGGTTTGTTTTTCGGCACTATGCAAGCTTGTCTCAAGTTCCATATATTTCATTTTTGAGACACAGCCGGAGCCAGAGCCTAAAATTGATAAACTGATCAAACACAAAGCAATAAGCAATTTCTTTTTATGCATCGATATTTCCATACCCTAACCCGGATAAACCGGAACCTAATTGACTATTGAATATTGAAGATTGAATATTTGTGGATGTCGCTTCGCTCTGTCATTTTTTTAAAATTGACCCGCCGGAGGCGGACCTTAAATAGTCAATCTTCAATCAACAATCTTCAATCATTTGGAGACGGTGAAAATATTTCAATCCAATTTTTTTGACACCAAATGCAACAAAAATAACTTTTAAGGTACTAATACTTCTTGTCGATTATTGTGAACGTCTGAATCATTTTCTGGTAAGCTTGTGAATTTATTTTGAACATTCCAGGTGGTGATATGGCATAAAAAATTATTTCACATGCCATTTGATCACTGCATTTGTAATAAAAACTCTTTCTTAACAGCTTAAGATTATATGCGTCTATCTCCTCATAACAGGCAGGCATAAGGCATACGTCTTTTGACCGGCTATAAGTCCGGTAAGAATATTTCTTTATGCTGGATTTATTATCTGCATCCTTTTTTTTCTTTTCAAGCTTTTTTATTAAGATGGTTCTTGCTTTGTCCCAGGACAAAACCAGCTTTTCCCAGGAAATTTCAAGCTTGCTGCAGGCGGCAAGAGTACGCCCCTTGCTCATTATTCCCAGTTGAGGTTTGGTATTGGTGAACATAAATTTTAAATTAGTTTTTTCCGAAGGAGGTATTTGTGCAAGAACCCACGGCGGGATTGGCCAAGAATTTACCCAGCCGCCAGGTATTTTAACCGAAAATCCGAATTCCGGGTTTATGTAGATTCCATTTTCTACCTTAGGTGGCTCAATGGTTGAGCATGATATGAATATTGCAATAATCCAGAAAGCCGGAAAATATTTTTTCATTACAACCTTTGATTTCAACAAATTTTTCCTCTTTCCGATCCGGAAGACACATGTAAAACCTGATGAATTGGTAAAAAATCGAATTCATCAGGTTTTAAGTTTTAGATGTTATGTTAATGATATTATCTGTTTTAACAAGGGCATAAAGCTTAAATCGGTCTTTTTACGAGTTCATCAAAGTAGTACGGTGATCAGGTTTTCATTCGGTCAAAAACTTCAGGATTGACAATATGGACAGGTTTATTCCCTTTAGCATATTCAATAAGCTGATCAGCAACACCTGTGCACATATTGTTCATCGCGTCATGGGTGAATGCGGCAATATGAGGTGTCATCACCACATTATCAAGCTCCAGGAGCGGCGAATTTGTCGGAGGCTCATTTTCAAAAACATCAAGTCCTGCACCTGCGATAACATTATCTTTCAAGGCATTATAAAGATCTATTTCTTTTACTATTTCACCCCTGGCTGCATTGATGAGCAGTGCCGTGGATTTCATGCTTTTCAAGGTCTTTTCGTTAATCATTCCCCTATTTTCCTCAGTCAGCGGCAGGTGAAGGCTGACAATGTCAGAGACCTTCAGCAAATCATCAATCTCGATTTTTTCGATACCATGTTCGCCGGCAAATTCTTCGGGCCAGAAAGGGTCATATGCTACAACCTTCATCTGGAAACCTTTTGCTCTTAATGCTACGCACCGACCAATGGCGCCCAGTCCGATTAATCCTAGGGTTTTTTGCCAGATTTCAATACCCATGATTTTAGTATGTTCCCAGCGTTTATCCCGAAGACTCTGATCGCAAAAAACAATTTTTCTGGCCAGGCTTAATATAAGGCCAAAAGTATGGTCAGCCACAGCCTGGTTATTTGCACCAGGTGTATTAAAAACAATTGCATTATGGTTAGAAGCTGCTTTAATATCCACAGTATCCAATCCCACCCCCATCTTGGCGATTGCCTTAACACGAGGCGCCATATCCAGCATTGCATCATTAACCAGAAGATCGTTGCCACACAGCACGGCATCCACATCCTTCAAGGCTTCAATGAATTTTGGATCATCGATACCGGAGCCTCGCATATCAATGATATTTATTCCTTCTTTTTTCAGTTTTTCCATCGGGCCGCTGTCAAAAATACAAAACGGCCTTGCTTCGATCAGGGCAGTTATTTTTTCCATTTTTTAATTTTCTCCTTTAAAAACATACAATGCAGTCAGTTCAAAACCGGATTCACTATGTTTTAGTCCCGCCTGAGGCGGGATTAAGTTTTATATAAATGATGTTATTTGTTTTAACAGAGGCTTAAAACTTAAATCCTAAAACTTAAAACGTTTCGTAAAAAGTTTGATTTCTCCTCCCCTGGCGGGAGGTAATAAGGAGGGGTTGACTTTTTACGAGTCCATCAGGATTAGAAACAGATAAATTTAAAAGCTATAAACTCCTGTATAATTTTCCGGAGTAATTTTATTTAATTCGTCTTTAACATTTTCATTAACATCAAGGGTTTTAATAAATTTTGTTATTTTTTTTTGATCAATATGCGTATTGGTTCGGGTCAGCTCTTTTAATGCTTCATAGGGCTTGGGATAGCCCTCGCGACGCAAAACGGTTTGAATCGCTTCAGCAACAACCGCCCAGTTACTTTGCAGGTCATCGCGAATTATTTCTTCATTGAGTAATAATTTGCTAAAACCTTTTAAAAATGATTTCAGAGCAATAAGTGTATGAGCAACAGGAACACCGATATTTCTTGTGACAGTAGAATCGGTCAGATCCCTTTGCAGCCTTGAAACAGGCAGTTTTGCCGAAAGATGCTCAAACAGGGCATTAGCAATCCCCAGGTTGCCTTCTGAATTTTCAAAGTCAATAGGATTTACTTTATGGGGCATGGCAGAAGATCCAACTTCCCCTTCTTTAAGTTTTTGTTTGAAATACTTCATGGAAATATAAGACCAGATATCCCGGTTTAAATCGATAAATATGGTATTGATCCGTTTAAGATTATCAAAGAATGCAGCCAGGTTGTCATAGTGCTCAATCTGAGTTGTAACTTTTAAGCGTTCAAGTCCTAAAATATCCTTGATAAAATGATCTCCGAAAGAAATCCAGTCAATGTCGGGATAAGCAACCTGATGAGCGTTGAAATTGCCTGTCGCACCACCGAATTTAGCTGAAAAAGGAATCTGTTTTAAAAGAGTGGTTTGGTTTAATAGCCGGTCAACAAAAACATAAACTTCTTTACCCAGGCTTGTCGGAGATGCTGGCTGTCCATGGGTTCGGGCGAGCATGGGAATATTTTTCCAGGCAACGGCTTTTTCTCGAAGCACATCTATTGCTTCATCAAGGACAGGTTTTAAAACATCAAAATATGCTTTTTTCAAAGAATATGGAATGGCTGTATTATTAATATCCTGTGATGTTAACCCAAAATGAATAAACTCTTTATATTTAATAAGCCCAAGTGCATCAAATTTTTCCTTAAGAAAATATTCTACGGCTTTAACATCATGATTAGTTATTTTCTCGATATCTTTAACTTTTATACCGTCATTATAGGAAAAATCTTTATAAACAGCCCGCAGAGATCCGGTTAAGTCTTTATCAAAACTTTCAAGTTGAGGAAGGGGTATGTCGCACAGGGCAATAAAATATTCTATTTCAACGAATACACGATATTTTATTAAAGCGCTTTCAGAAAAGTAGTTGCTTAATTTCCCGGTAACCTTTTGATAACGGCCATCAACAGGGGAAATTGCTTTTAATGATGAAATGTCCATAGGATTAAACTGTGATGGCGTCGTATTATCCATCTGTGATACTTTTTACGAGACTGTCAAAGTGTAGTAATTAAGATTTAAAGTGAGTATAAACAAATGAGATTTGTGTGTCAAGCAGGGATGAATGGCGAAAAAAAAGTATCCGTTCACGTCCATTCGGAACAAAAAGGTAGCACAATCTTCGTTTTGTAAGCGTTCACAGGTGCCGCAGATGTGCGTGTTCAAGGTGATAAGCTATAGTCTGCTATGCTGGTTGCCCTGAATGCGCGCAGGTGCGGTGCCTGGGAACGCTTATAAATAAAAATGGGGTCATCGTCTGATAACCCCATAAATTGTTTGTTATATTTAGAAAATTTGAATTTTTATTTTGTTTTCGATTGTTTTCCTGATGAATACCCGTCTGCGTACCATCCGCCACCTTTCAACTCAAAGGTACATGCAGAAATAATTTTTTTTGCTTTCTGATGGCACTTTGGACACATAATCTCTTTTGTATTCATTCGAACCAGCTTTTCTGTTATTGTTCCACTATGACACTCAAATTCATAAATCGGCATATCGCTTCCTCCATGATACCTACAAAAGAGTCTGTTTCCACAAACTTTTTGAGCCCTTTGCAAAAAGGGCCGTTTCAAAGGTCTCTCTTTTTTGGCTGAACTCAATTATATTAAAAATATACGCATATATGCATAGATGTCAAGTTGAATTGCAGGGTAACCGCATTTGGAAATAATGTTACCTTTGGAACTGGTCCGGGGGTTAAAATTTTTTTCTCCAGCCGATATCAACCAATACTGTACGGGGTGACCCGACATTTCATGATTTTGCGTAAATATTTTAAAATATGATATAATCTGTGCATCAAATCATAAATATCGGGTCACGGCGATATGTCCTGCTAACTGAACAAGATATCGTCTGGAGAAAAAACCTTTAACCCCCTCCTTCTAAACTGATTAATCTGGTTTATTTTTCCAAATGCGGTTACCCTGAGTTAAATTGAGGAATTCGTAAAAAGTCGAATTCATCAGGTTTCAGGTGTTAAGTTTTATGTTAATGATATTACCTGCTTTAACAGATACTTAAAACGTTTCGTAAAAAGCAGTTTTTGACTTTTTACGAAACCGTCTTAGCTGACAATTTGCTTTTTATAACATGTACAAGGTCATCGTGGCCCTGCGCTTTTAAAGGCTCAAGCAACTCACGGTAGAATGATTCACGGTGTCTGATTGTGATACTAAAACCGGATAAAAGATCCGGTGAAACGTCATTTTCAACAAAGGCCTCTGTTTTGTCGAGGGCACCAATTGCCAAAAGCCCAAGCATGGTTCGGACGCATTTTTCACACTTCCCACAGTTCATCCGATCCTGAACATTTGCCAGGCAGACCCTGATATTGTTAAGCGCAACATCCCAGCCAGCGACTATTCGCAGCTTGTCCAACCTGGACAGAGAAAGATCTCTATGCCTGATTTTCATATCAAAACTGGAATACTCCGGATCCAGCATGGGGTGTGACCCGCAGGGAACTAAATTGGGGATATCATAAGATGAGGCAATATATACCAATTCCAGCCTGGATGCAAAGGCGTGAGCCACAGATGCGAGCACGGCCCCGAAAAATTTTTCCAGCCAAAGTTTCCGTTCATCACACAAATGCCTGATGTTTGTGTATATGGTAATCAGATTGACATTTACGTCTTCTACCACCCGGGACATTGCAGTTTTAGCCCGTTCAAATACGTGGTATTTCATTCCCCTTTGTACGACACCCCCGATATCAAATCCATGAACAAAGAGACAATCTTTAATGGTCCCAGGATGTATTTCAGGATAGGTGAGTTTGTTTGCCCTCAATGCCGCAAGAGAATCTATTCCACCAGACAAGAAAAGGCCTGCCTGCCTTTGCTTTTTCACGTATTTCACAGAAGAACTTGTCTTTGCCTCGATGGACAAAGGGTGTAAGTGCCCGCCCGACCATTCCTTTATAAGGGACATGACCGTTTCAAGGCCCTCTTTAAGGCCGGGGCATATCGCAGCGTCCAGAACAATACGCTTTTCACCAAAATGCATTGCAGGAATGAGGCAGCCCACAAGAAACGCATGTGGATTGCACGAAATATCTGCAGCAAAAGGTTCTTCGGTTTCAATATATATATCTTTTCGAGGCTGATCGCAATCCTCCCAGATTACGGTTGCAGCCACACGCACTCGTTCTTCTTTCTTTATTGATTTGAGATTCGATATTTGCATGTGGTTTTTTTAAATAATTACTTTTTGTGATAGGTGCTCACGACGTATTCAACAATTGTGGAAGCAATGTCAAGGCCGGTGGCGGCTTCCATTCCTTTGAAGCCCGGGGAATAGTTTACCTCAATAACCATGGCCCTGCCATCTTGATCCACGATTAAATCTATCCCTGCGATTTCAAGGCCGCCCGCATCTGCAGCTTTCAGCGCAATCCCCTCAAGTTTTGTTGGCAGATCTTTGCTTCGGCTTTCTTTGTTCAAGTGATAGTTGGCTCTGAAATCTCCTTTCTTAGGTTTCAGTTCCATAGCGCCCGCTACTCTTCCGCCTACGACCAACACCCGTATATCATGCCGCCCCGCCGGAGGGATAAATCGTTGCACCAGCAGCCCCTTTCGTTTGTCCATGTGTTCGTGAATGGCCGAATCTAAGTTTTGCCTTGTTTTTACCAGGATAACCCCTTTTCCCTGGCGGCCACTGGCTTGTTTAACCACCACAGGATAGCCCTGCAAGCTGGCAAGGGCTTGCTGGAAACCCTCTGGTGAATTGACGAAAAAGGTATCAGGAACCGGAATCCTGGATGCTGCAAGGGCCTGCAATGTGTGAAATTGATTTTTGGCCAGGCGTATGGAATCCAGGTCGTTCACAACTGGAATTCCCATCAGGCTGATATGATGTATCAAAGCCAGGGAAGAGTCTCCCACTGTAGCACCCTGCCTTGGAAGCACAACATTTAAGGATTCAATGTCCGGCTGTCCTGCAACCCCTAACTTACCCTCCACAAGACTTGGCCACAACCTGTAAGGATGAACTAAAATTGCTTTGTGGCCGTGCTGAACGGCTGCTTCGTCTAAACGTCTGTTTGGATGATAATCACTATCCCTGACTGTAATGATTCCGATGTTCATATTACAGACCTCGTCATCAATCATTAAAAAATCGCGGCGAGCCCTTATGTGACGCAGGATTGCATAATAATTGGACACTGCATTCAAGCTTCAGGTGTCGGGTGTCAGGTGCAAGTAGTAAAAAAGCGAGAGCCAGCCTGAAACCTGACACCCGACACCTGAAACCTATGCTCCGAAAAGGCTTTACTACGCCCGATAATGTCTAAAAAAAGACCTATTTTCCTAGCCTTTTATGAGATCTGTATTAAGGTCAATCCTCAATCATCCATTCCGGCATCCAGATCCCTACCTGTTTGTTCATTTTTTCACTGTAGTAACTGGCCACCTGCCTTGTCCGGTTTCGTATAGCAATCTTTTTGGTAGCTACATTGTCCTCACTGATAATGGAAAAAATCTTTCGGTCTACTGCTCTTGAAGTCAACCCTTCCAGAAGTTTGGTGCCAATGCCCAAGCCCTGATATGCAGGCATAACGGAGGTATATCCACGTTCTAAATACCGACTCAATTCCAGACCGGATTGTTTTTTTACCATCTCTATATACTCAGGCCTGGGCCGTTTCAGACAGGATGTCCCTACGATTGCTCCTTTTGCCAATACATAGCCGATTAAAAATGCCCTTTCAAGGT
Source organism: Desulfobacteraceae bacterium (assembly GCA_030612225.1). Classification (GTDB taxonomy): domain Bacteria; phylum Desulfobacterota; class Desulfobacteria; order Desulfobacterales; family JAUWMJ01; genus JAUWMJ01. The sequence continues at coordinate 12,681 of JAUWOH010000009.1, read as the reverse complement.
TATACCTTACCCACTTTATCGCAACCGACCCTCCGGCCTCTACCATGCGACAGATTTCATCCAAATATCCCGCCGGAAGCTCATCAGGCTTCACGAAATAAAACTTGATGTTATGACCTTTTCTGTAGATGGAGTAACCGTCGTCGTGCACTATAGTTTCCTTTTTAGCTGGCATTCACGCCATTGTAAAATAATTTACAACTCGCAATCCGCAACTTGAAAAGTAACATCGCATCTATGCATAATTATTATCCCTTTTCAAACCTTGATTTTTAGTGTAGGTTAACTTGGGTTAAGAAACTTGGGCAATAACAATTAGAAACATAACAGCATTAATTAATAATATCAAATAAATCTATCGGAGTGTTTTTAGGAGAGAAGGTGCCATGAAAAATGTACTCAAGAAATCATGGAAATTATGTAGCCTCTTTATTATTATGGCCATATTATTTACCTCCCTTTGTTCTCCATCTATGGCTTTTGAAAAAGTTTACCGCAATTCTCTGGGCATGGAATTTGTCCTGATTCCGGCTGGAACTTTTATCATGGGGAGCCCATCGAATGAATCCAAAAGAGGCTATAGTGAAGTCAGGCATCAGGTTGTGATCAGTAAACCTTTTTACATGCAGTCCACTGAGGTTACTGTAAAACAGTGGAGGGCTCTCATGGGTAAAAGGTTTTTCAGCAGAAAAAAAGGAACGGGTAACCTGCCGGTTGAAAGGGTCTCCTGGAACGATTGCATCCGTTTTATTAAAAAATTAAATGCTATGAGTCAAGGGTCATATCGGCTTCCCACAGAGGCCCAATGGGAATATGCATCCAGGGCAGGCAGCTTAACTGCCTATAGTTGGGGAAAGACAATCGATTGCCAAAAGGCCATGTATAGTAATAACAGTTTAAAATCAGGAGATTGCATTGATTATGTGAAAAAAAGAGGATTGCGCGCAAATGGTCCTGCTCCGGTAAAGAGCTACCCTCCCAATGCCTGGGGCTTGTACGACATGCATGGCAATGTCTGGGAATGGTGTCAGGATTGGTTTGGGGATTATTCTGACAGTACTATGCTAAACCCTGTTGGGCCTTATTCAGGAACCAAGCGGATACGCAGAGGTGGAAGCTGGTATAAATATGGACATTCATGCCGCTCTGCCAACAGGAATATGGGCCACCCTGCAAACAGGTTGCGAACTACCGGCTTTAGACTTGTCAGGGAAACCCAGTGAACGGTTACACAGGACTTAGAGGTAATCAATGTTCAGATTGTTAGGGAGATGGCTTAGTATTTACGAAGATGAAATTGAACTGTTTCTGTGGACCGCAGCTCTCCTTTTTTTCGTACGAAGCTCTGGTATTCTTCTCAATAACTATGCAGAGACTGCTTTCCTTAAACGTTTTGGCGTTGAGTATCTGCCTGCTGTTAATATGATCAATGCTGTAGCGACCTTTTTTATCATGGGATTTATGGCCGCTATAATGGGTAAAATCCCAGGTAGCCGTTTATTATTCTATCTCTTTTTATTCTGCGGAAGCTCAGTAGCAGGGCTCCGTTTCTTAATACCCTTTGACATTGACTTCATATATCCTGTTTTGTTTATGTTGAAGTCTCAATATGAGGTGTTGCTCGCACTTCTCTTCTGGAACCTGGCAAATGATCTTTTTAACACAAGACAATCAAAACGCCTGTTTCCGCTTATAACAGCAGGCGGAGTTCTGGGACAGATAATCGGGAGTTTTGGAACCCCTGTTCTTGCCAGAACCATAACCTTTGATAACCTCCTGCTGGCCTATATGGGTATGACTCTGCTTGGCGCTATTGTTGTAAAACGCATGGGTGTGAGCTTTCCCGCACTCCTGCTTTCCGACAAGAAGGCTAAGAAAACCAAATCCCGAACCCCAATGCTTGAGGAATTTAAAAAGATTATACCGCTCTTGAAAGAGTCCGTCCTGGTAAAGATCCTGATTGTGTTGCCCTTTATGCCCAATGTGGCCATCCCTATTATGAATTACCAGTTTAACTATGCCGTTAACGAACAATTTGCCACTGAAGCAACAATGATCCAGTTTTTTAGTTATTTTCGAGGGGTCCTAAACATCATCAGTCTTATTATTCTCCTGTTCGTAGGTAGGATTTATGGCCGCTGGGGTCTGCCGATTGCACTGATGTTTCACCCCTTTAATTACATACTCGCCTTTTTTGCATTTTTATTCCGGTTTGACGTCTTTTCAGCCATTTATGCAAGAATGTCTACCAATATCCTGCGAGTTACAATCAATATTCCTGCCAACGCCGTGCTGATGGGCCTTTTCCCTGACTCCTACCGCAGTATTATAAGGCCGTTTCTAAGGGGAACAGTCGTTCGAGTCGGCCTGTTTTTAGGTTCTAGCTTAATACTCATTTCCGTACCACTATTCCACCCACAATACCTCTCGGTTGTAGCCATCCCATTTGTTGTAGCATGGATTTCAGCACCCTTTATCTTGAAAAGGCGTTACTCAAAGATCCTGCTCGACCTGATATCAAAGAATCTGCTGGATATGAAGTCGATGGAAAAAGAGGATATGGGCCAACTCTTCAACGATAAAAAGATCCAGGGGCAGCTGGTCCAGAGCTTTTTGTCGGCCCACGGGGATGACTGCCTGTGGTATGCTCGTTTATTAAAATCACTTTCGGTAAAAGATCTTGATACGCATATCCTGACCTGCCTTATGAGCCAGGATGATAAAACCGAGGATAAAACCAGGATTGGTCTTTTGGAACTGCTTTCTCCGCAAGCCGGGAAGGAGACCATTGAAATTCTAAAGGGCATGGCTGATCCTGAAAAACCTGAACTCATGGTCGCCATCATCAAGGTCATCAATCGCCTTTCCCTCGCAATTACCACAACCTTCAACACCAAGATCTATGTTAACACTAATCACCCTGAAATAAAAGCTTATGCGGCAGTAGCTCTTTATAACTCAGAGCCTTCAAAATATAAAAAAATTATTTATGCCTGGCTGGATTCAGACGATGAAATTGAAATCAAGGCCGGCGTAATCGCTGCAGGAGAATCACAAAATACGTCATACATCTCAAAACTAACAGAGATGCTTTATACGGAAAAGAACAGCTCTCTTCTTCCTTTTTTAATCAGGAGTCTTGACAGACTGAAAGTCAACGAGTCAAACATACTATTCTTTCCCTATCTCTCCCATGAACTGGAATCGGTTCGCCTGGCTGCCGTTGATGTGTTTGATATTAATCATGAAGACTCTTTAAGGGAAATCATCACTCTTATGGATGATTCTTCAGAGCAAGTCCGGAAACTGGCAAAAAAAAGGATTGATACATCTTCTTATCAAAATCCCATGATACTGATTGAATCGCTTTCTATCCCTCGACATAATTTACGGGAAGGCATATTCGAGTTGCTGACATCCCAAAATATAAAGGACCTGGATGTTTATAATTATGCCCGTTCCCAGGTTAAGAAAGCTTACACATGCCTGGCGGAGGGCGAAGCCCTTGGTCTTTTGCCGGAATGTCAGGAGCATGATCTGTTAGCAGACCATCTGAAACAAAAAAGGATGCAACTTCTTGAAAACATATTGCGGGTTTTAGCCACACAGGAACTCTTGGGTTCGGGGCAGATGAGAATCATCTGGCGAGGCATAACCTCGACAGACTCTCGTCAGCGATCAAACAGCATCGAAGTTTTAGACGACATGATGGATCATTCTTTATCAAAAATCCTCATTCCCCTGCTTGAAGATCTTTCTCTTGTCGAATGCCTGGCAATCGGCAGGAAGCATTTTCAACTTCCTGATTTTGAAGGCAATTTAAACTTACTTTGTTCTCAGTTACTTATGGAAGAGGACTGGGTTACAGTGATGCTCGCCTTACATTTATTGGCCGGGAAGGACCGCAAAAGACTTGATAAGGAAATTATTAAAAAACTAAAAGGATCAAAAAATGATTATATTCGAAGTACCTTTGAGTCCATTATGGACATGCAACAAGGCACTGTCTCTGAAAGGAAGGAGGATATGGAAACTAAAATATCTATTCCGGATCAAATCTTATATTTAAGAAAAATACGCATATTTCAAGGTCTTTCCGTAAGTGAGCTGGCGGCTGTTGCGTCCGTAACGGAAATGGTCGTTTACCCTACGGGTGAGATAGTTATCAAAGAAGGTGATTCCGGAGACACCATGTATTTAATTATCAAGGGAGAAGTAGCGGTACTTGAAACTCAGGGAGTAAACAATGAAATAGAAATCGACCGTATTGGTGCAGGCGACTATTTCGGAGAGATGGCGCTTCTTGACGATATAGCGCGATCAGCTACAATCCGCACAAGACAGGAGTCCCATATGCTCGTCCTGCATAAGCTTGAATTTACCGAAATTGTGAGAGAATACCCGCAGATTGCACTTCAAATAAGTAAGGAATTAAGCAGAAGACTGCGCAAATTAAAAGAAAAAATGAAACATAATGACAATTGTTTTTAAGAACAAAGGATATTAACTACCTGATCAAAATTGGCGGAAACGGAATATGAAAATAGCATTTTTAATGGATAAGTTAGAGTCAATAAATCCAATATATGAGACAACCAGTTACCTTATGTATGAATGCAATCAGAGGGGGCATACGGTTTATTTTCTCGAACCCCATGATATTTATATTCGAAACCATGAGGTAGTAGCCAGAATGCGGAATATAACTGTTTCACTGGATCTTTCCATGAAAAAATATTGGCGTTCCCTGATAGGCTGCCTGAAAAAAGAAGAACTTGTATTTGAAACCGTTTCAGAGCTTGACGCCTTATTTTTGAGGAAAGACCCCCCTTTGTCATATCAGACCATGGAATTTCTTTCCCCGATCAATGGCCAGGTATTTATAATAAACAGCACTGAAGGACAAATCCTGGGCAACAGCAAATTGTATACCCTAAATTTTTCTGACATCATACCGGAAACTCACGTGTCTAGAGACCCCGCCCGACTTCTGAAAATTATTGATGATTTTGGTGGCGCTATGGTAGTGAAACCATTGCAGAGGTTTGGTGGAGAAGGTGTGATTAAGGTCAGCATTAAGGATCGACTAAACCTGAAATCATTAATCAATTATTATGTCCGGGCGTATGAATCATATGAGGAACGTGAACCGATAATGGTCCAGGAATATGTAGATACAGTACAAAAGGAAGGAGATGTAAGGATTCTTATGCTGAACGGGGAGATTTTAGGGGCAATGAGAAGGAAACCCAGGGAAGGTGATTTCAGAACAAATATTCACGCCGGCGCCCGGCCATATAAACATAAAATAACCGATAAAGAAAAAGAGATCTGCATGATAGTCAAGGACAGGTTGATAAAAGATGGCTTGTATTTTGTCGGAATTGACATTATTGGGGACAAGTTATGCGAGATTAATTGTGTCAGCCCTGGGGGGATTCCTCGCATAAACAGGCTGGATGGCGTAAAGCTTGAAGCTAAAGTCATTGATTTTATTGAACAGAAAATATTGAAACAAAATAGATAAAAGGGAAAAAAGCTATGATACTAATCGATTCTGTTGCGAGAAAATTCTTTTTTAAACTGATCTGCTTTTTTATGTTTTTTTTGATGTGTGTTGTGGTTTCAGGGTGTTCAGATTCCAAGGAAAATGCCGCTGATATACTAAAAGTCGGTCTCATGGACGAACCCAAGACACTCAACATCTGGCTGGCAAGTGACAAATGGTCCGGCAGGGTGCTCTCGCTTATGTATCAGCGTCTTTATATACGGGATCCCGACACGCTGCAGCTTGTCCCGTGGCTGGCTGAAAAAGATCCTGTTTATGATGAATCGAAAATTTCATATACCGTAAAATTAAGACAAGCCAAGTGGTCGGACGGCTCCGAGTTCACATCTGAGGACGTGGCGTTTACCGGACGACTCATAAAAGAATTCAAGGTGCCCAGGTATCGAGCCAGGTGGAAATTCGTAAAAAGGATCGAAACTCCCGACAAACGCACGGTTATATTCTATCTTGAGAAACCGATGGCTGTTTTTACGACACGAACGCTGACTTCACCTATCGTGCAAAAAAAGGAGTGGGTGCAGATTGTTGAAAAGGCCAGGAACAGTGAAAAGCCTCTCATCACATTACAAAATCACAAGATAGAAAAGCCGGTGGGAACCGGTCCTTTTGTCTTGAAGGAATGGCGTAAGGGGGCATTCCTTTTTGTCCGGAAAAACAAGCACTTCTTCGGGACCGGTCAAAAGATATGCGGACGTATGCTGGGCCCTAACATTGATGGGATTATTTTCAAATTTTTCGGGACATCCGATGCTGCCGTCCTTGCCCTGAAAAAGGGGACTATGGACATGTTCTGGTGGGGCATTCAGGCGGGATATCTCGAAGACCTTGAGAAGGAGCCTGGAATAAGACTGTATTCTAACGAAAGAAGTGCCCTTTACTACTGGGGCTTCAATTTGAGAAAACTGCCTTTTAGCGACGTAAACCTCAGATGGGCAATTGCTATACTCATTGACAAGGACTTTATAATTACTCGAATTGTTCAAGGGCACGCGATCCGGATGGATTCCGTCATACCATCCGGCAACAAGTTCTGGCTCTGTACGGATGTGCCCCGGTACGGTGAAGGGCTTACCAGGGCGGAGAGGGTCAAAAAGGCCTATGGGATTCTAAAAAAGGCAGGGTATAGCTGGAAAGTGCCGCCCGTTAATGAGGCAGGGGAGTTGGTCAAAGGCAAGGGAATCCGGCTCCCGAGCGGAGAACCAATGGAAAAATTCACTATTTTGACTCCACCTGCTGACTATGATCCCCTCCGTGCCATGAGCGGGATGATTATTCAGGAATGGCTCAAAGAGATAGGTATTCCTGTCTCTGCCAAGCCGATGTCTATTGGAGCTTTACTCCAAAAGGTCAAATCGCAACATGATTTTGATGCCTTTATACTGGGCTATGGAAGGCTGGATATTGATCCTGACTGGATGAGAAGCTTTTTCCATTCAAGCCAAGACAAAAAACGTGGTGGCAACAAAGCCGGGTATCATAATCCTGATTTTGACAGGATTGCTGATGAATCTGCTGCTGCTATGGATAAGGAAAAGCGGCGGAACTTGATCCTGGAAATGCAAAGGATTATTTTACGTGATGTGCCCTACATCCCTCTCTACACTCCGGATTTGATTGAAGCTGTGCGAGAGGATAAATTCACCGGGTGGGTGGAAACGCTTGAAGGAGTCGGAAATCTCTGGTCTTTTTGCGAGCTTAAACCGAAATAAATTGTCCTGAGGGTTAGCAGAACTGACTTTATTGCAATGGAATTAACAAGATACATAGGTCGAAGACTGATTCAGATCGCAATCATTTTTTTTGTGATCCTTACGGTGCTGTTTCTACTTTTCCGTCTAGCCCCCGGAGATCCTGTCTCAAGAATGGTGGATCCGGATATGACCCCGGAGGATGCTGAATTTCTTATCTCCCAGCTGGGCCTCGATCAACCTCTTGGAATGCAATATCTCTATTATCTAAAGAACTTTTTTACAGGTAATTTTGGCGAATCCTTTCATTACGGACAACCGGTAATTGAAATTATATGGGCCCGGTTACCAAATACCATTTTGCTCTTTACCACTGCCATTATACTAGCCGCCCTGGTGGGTATATTTTTGGGCAAGATCGCATCGTGGCATAAGGGTGAAACAACAGACACGTTAATGACCCTAGGCGCATTGGTCACCCATACTGTTTTTCTTCCCTGGCTAGGCCTGATACTGATTTGGGTGTTTGCATACAAGCTGGACTGGTTTCCTATCACGGGTATGCTTTCGGAGGAGGTATGGCTTGACCCGGGTGCAGGAATCTTTACCAAGCTCATAGATGTTCTCCATCATATGATTCTCCCCCTGGCCACCCTTTTTTTTATTCATTTCGGGTCCTATTTATTGATCATGCGCAGCAGCATGCTGGAGACGCTCAAAGAGGACTACATCCTTACAGCAAGGGCCAAAGGCCTTCAGGAAAAGGTGATTCGAAACCATCATGCTGCTCCGAATGCTGCGTTACCAGTGGTAACAAGTGTGGGTCTCAGCCTGGCCTTTTCCATCAACGGGGGTGCTCTCACTGAAACCATCTTCACCTGGCCAGGCATAGGCAGAGAGCTTGTCATGGCGGTGAGCCAGAATGATTACCCTCTGGCCCAGGCATCGTTTTTACTCATAGCCATTGTTGTTCTTCTTTCTAACCTGGTTGTGGATACCCTTTACGCCTATCTTGATCCACGGATTAGGTATTGAATATCCTTATGAGCCGGTTTCAAAACGTTTCAGTTTGTTCAATATCAAGGAAGGTGAAAATTTTAACCACAGGAATACATGGAGTATTTCGAGGATAGCGCTAAAGCTTCACTGCGTGCCAAAATTTGAGCCTGTTGACAAATCCCGCTCATCGGGGACGCAGAGATTGGACAGATAAGCGCAGACTTCGAAATGGGACGTTTTGAAATTGGCTCTTATGAAATGAGTATGGAAAAACTTAATAAAAAGAGTTTAAACAGATCCCCAAGGATAGCCCGGTTTCGGGCGGGGTGGGCTATCTACAGGCAGAATCTTCTCGGTAAGATCGGTCTTACACTGCTGGTTATATTCGCCTTGATGGCCCTGTGCAGTTTTATCCCGCCTTTAATAGATCCTATGTATCAACCCATGACAGGAGTGGATCCGGATATTGCCAAATCCACAGGCCCGAGCCTCAGGCACTGGCTGGGAACCGATTTTATGGGCAGGGACATCCTGAGCCAGCTCCTGGCTGGCGCCAGAGTTGCGTTTATGGTGGGGGTTTCAGCCGCATTTATGAGTATTGTTATTGGAACGACCATAGGAATGATTGCCGGGTATATGGGAAAATTCGTAGACACACTTCTGATGCGGTTGGCAGACATGATAATGGTGATGCCTACTCTGCTTGTAGTTCTTATATTGTCTGCGCTTTTTGGCCAGCTAAATATATGGATTATTGTCTTGATTATTGCACTTTTCAGATGGCCGGGGGTTTCGAGGGTTATCAGGGCCCAGACCCTTTCGCTGAAACAAAGACCCTTTATTGAGGCAGCGAAGGTGGCCGGAGCCTCGCATATGAGAATCATTTTCAGGCATATCATGCCAAACGTGTTGCCGCTTGCGTTTCTTTATATGACCTTTCGGGTAACCTCAGCAATTATCATAGAGGCAGCCCTGGCCTTTTTAGGTTTTGGAGATCCCAGCACGGTCAGTTGGGGCATGATGCTCCAATGGGTGTGGAAGACAGGACATATGTTTAAAGCGCCATACTGGCTCCTGCCACCAGGTATTTGTATCTCCTTGATCACGTTGTCCTTTTACATGTTAGGCCGAGCCATGGATGAGGTGCTTGACCCCAGATTGAGAAAGGAGGCAGAGACCGGATAAAATGGCATTGTTGGAGGTGGAAAATCTTAGTATAGGCTATCACTCCCAAAAGGGCTATATCCATGCTGTGGAGGACGTCTCTTTTTCATTGGAGGCAGGAAAGTCCCTCGGTTTTGTTGGAGAATCCGGGTGTGGAAAAACCACACTGGGTATGGCTCTGATGAGACTGCTCCCCCCAAACGGGGTAATTCGGGAGGGTCGTATGCTTTTTGAAGGGAACGATCTACTCAAAAAGTCGGATGAAGAGATGAGAGAAATAAGGTGGAAAAAGGTCGCCATGATTTTTCAGGCAGCCATGAATGCTTTAAATCCGGTGCACCGGATAGAGGACCAAATCGCAGAGGCCCTCTTAACTCATGACCCTATGTGCTCTAAAGAAGAAGCGATGAAGCAGGTTGAAGATCTTTTTGTGTTTGTCGGAATTCCTAAAGATCGCATGAGAGACTATCCGCATCAATACAGTGGCGGGATGAAGCAGCGAGCAATCATTGCTATGGCTCTGGCCTGCCGGCCTGCACTAATTATTGCCGATGAGCCCACAACAGCCCTGGACGTAATTGTTCAGGATCAGATTCTTAAAGAAATAAAAAGCTTACAGGAACTTTTTAAAATCAGTATTATTTTTATCTCACACGACATCTCTGTCGTGTCTGATTTTTGTGATGATATAGGAGTTATGTATGCGGGCCAGTTGGTTGAATATGGGGACAGGCAAGAGGTTTTTACCTCACCGGTTCATCCTTATACAAAAGCACTTCTTTCATCCTATCCTACAGTGACTGGAGAAAAGTACAAGCTTGAGCCTATTCCCGGTGAGACACCCAACCTTATTAACCAGCCTTCCGGCTGCCGGTTTCGCCATCGTTGCCCATCGGCCGGGGTGTCATGTAAAACGGAATCGCCGGTATGGTTGAAATTAACTCCAACGCATAGAGCCTTCTGTTCATCTATTCGGTAAGTACTATGGTGGAAAACAACAACAAACCAATCCTTCAACTGAAAGATATAAGCAAAACCTACAGTTCGAAAACCTCTTTTTGGGGAGGCGGCGGAAAAGAGATAGTCGCTCTTAACCATATATCTTTAGAGATATTCAAAGGGGAGATATTCGGGCTGATTGGTGAGAGCGGAAGCGGCAAGACAACCGCAGGACGTCTTATTGTTAAACTGGAAAAGCCGTCTGCAGGAAAGATATTTTTAAACGGTAATGAAATCACCGGACTCAGGGGAAAAGTATTAAAAGATTTTCGACTTAAGGTACAGATGATCTTTCAGGATCCTTATCAGTCCCTGAATCCCCAGTTATCCATATATGATACGGTCTCAGAGCCATTGCATATCCATAAGATAGAGAATGTTCAAGCCAGGAAGTATCTGGTCATACAGGCTCTTAAGTCCGCCGGACTCACGCCGCCCGATGACTTTTTGCATCGCTATCCCCACCAGCTAAGCGGCGGACAGAGACAGAGAGTAGCCATTGCCAGGGCAATGATCTTAAAGCCAAAGTTCGTTATTGCTGACGAACCTACCTCCATGCTCGACGCCTCCATTTCTGCTCAGATTTTTAATATTTTATTAGAAATGAGGGAAAAACTTGATACGACTTTTTTGTTTATCAGTCACAGCCTGGCAGCCGCCCGCTATCTCTGTGATCGTATAGCCGTTATATACAGGGGTAATCTGGTAGAGATAGGCCCTGGAGAGGCAGTTATTCAAAAACCAAAACATCCGTATACACAAGCCCTCCTCGACGCCCTGCCCAAATTTGGTCATAGGTATGAGGTGAGACGTTATGACACCCTTCTCAAGGTGGAGCGTGATGCTTCTCAAGTTGAGGGCTGTCCATTTTTTGGCAGGTGCAAGGTCGCCCATCAAAAAAAATGCATCCGCGAAAGGCCGCATTTGGTGGAGTCAGACGGCTCTCATTTAGTGGCCTGCTTTTATGCATAAGTGGAACAGATTTAAATTTTTTATGAAGGTTTTTTATGATGACCAACTCAAGACCAAAGAAAAAAATGGGACGGATAATTACTTTTTTAATGATAACCGGAAATGCCATCGGGGCTACTTTGGTTTATTTCTATCTTTCCGGTATCAATCAACCCCTGCAAGCCAGGTCGGATATTCCTCCTTATTACCAGGATATTTTTTTTCTGATCGTCACAGGTCTCCTTATTTCCTTTTCCTTGTTGATTAAGCGGTTATCTGTTCGCTTGTACCAGGTAGCAAATGATGAAGTGCAAATTGACAGTATAGACAGTAGATCCGCCCAAATTCTTAAAAAAAAGGCTATTCAATTTCCTGCCCGTATGGCGTCAATCTGTTTTTTAATTTGGATACTTGCAGGCTTTATATTTGGGCTGCTTGAGCCGGTTATTACCCAAATTCTTTATGGAGCTAAGCCGCCTGATTTAATTTATTGTTTAAAACGGTTCTTTTATATTGCAATTATCGGTGGCTCAGTAACAGCGCTCTTTATCTATTTTACTATAGAAAATCATTGGCGAAGGGTTATACCAAAGTTTTTTCCTGAAGGTGATTTGAGTCATGTAAATGATGTATTTAAGCTCCGCGTACGTGATCGGCTTTGCATCGCCTTTGTTGCCATCAGCCTGGTGCCTCTCCCTTTACTTGGTATTGCTGCATATACAAAAGCACAGGGGCTACATAATGCCGACGCGATAACAAGATCCCAACTCCTTTCCTCTTTATCTATGGAAATCATAACCATCACTGTTATTTGTGTTATTTTCTCTATTGCATTATCAGCCTTTGTTTCCGCCAGTGTTGCTGCCCCTCTTGCTCAGCTCGAAGATGCCATGAAAGAGGTGAAAAAAGGAAACCTGGATGTACGTGTAGCAATTGTATCAAACGATGAAATCGGGTCAGTTGCCGAAGGTTTCAATCTCATGGCTAAAGGATTAAAAGAGTCTGAGTTAATAAAGGAATCTTTTGGGAAATATGTCAGCCAGGAAATACGAGATGAGATCCTGGCGGGGAAGGTATCCCTGGATGGAGAAATGAAAAGGGTGACGCTGTTGTTTTCCGATCTCAGGGACTTCACGCCATTTGTTGAATCTACTCATCCCAAACAGGTCGTCACCATAATGAACCAGTATTTTACCCAGATGACGGAAGCCATTAAAGAAAACCGTGGCCTTGTTCTCCAGTATGTCGGCGATGAGATTGAAGCGGTATTCGGAGCCCCTGTAAGCTATGACGACCACACGGATATGGCTG
>JAUWOH010000258.1 GCA_030612225.1 Desulfobacteraceae bacterium | reverse complement strand
GCTTTGGGGAATTTTGGGAATGCTGTTTGGCGGTGCTGTTTATGCAATAATCTATCCATTTATGAAAAAATACATAATCAGTATCGGAGCATTTGGGAAAATATCGCTTCCCCAAATTCTAGGAATAAATCATTGGATAGTGATCGTTGTTTTCAGCATTTTGATGGTTTTGCTGTTTCACTTTTTTGAGAAAAAGGGATTATAAAAATGTTGATGAACTCGTAAAAAGTCCAATTTACCACAGAGAACACGGAGATCACAGAGATAACCAGTTAATAAAACAAGCTATTCTCTGTGCTCTCTGTGAGCTCAGTGGTGAAAAGAGAAAAGGAAAATAAAATGGCTCAGCCTGAAGAGATGTACCAGTGCCAGACAGTAAATTGCGGATATATATATGATCCTGACAGGGGGGACAGGAGAGGGAAAATTTCCAAAGGTACACAGTTTGCGGATCTGCCGGATGACTGGAAATGTCCTGCCTGCGGAGCCGGTAAAAAGATGTTCAAACCGCTTGCCGGGCCTGGTTCTGTGGCTGCTGGCGGCTAAAAACTAATCGCGATTTACTACACATCAGGAGGTATTTATGAAAAAGTTTGCACTTTTTGTTTTCAATGGTGATCCAATGTGTTTTATACATGTACTTTTAAATGCACTTGATATGAAGGAAAAAGGATATGATGGTAAAATCATCATTGAGGGTTCTGCAACAAAATTGCTTCCTGAATTGGCTAAATCTGACAATCCTTTGCACAAGCTGTGGGAAAAGGTAAAAGAAGCCGGGCTTGTTGACGGTGTTTGTAAAGCCTGTTCAAATAAGCTGGAAACCTTAGAGGCAGCAAAAAAACAAGGCTTGACGCTGCTGGATGAAATGTCAGGACATCCCAGCATGGCGCGATATCGGGATGAAGGTTTTGAGATAATATCGTTTTAATTCTTATAAAGCTAGATTATGCCGCCTCGGGACACTCCAGACAAAAATGACTTTTACAGCAACCGTATAAAAGTTGTATATATTCAGAAGGTGTTATCTTACCGCCCATTCGCTTTGCTCATTAGAGGCGCAGAGCACTCAGAGGGTTCCATTTTTTTTCTTTTCGCTGAGAGGGCGAAAAAAATAAACACAAGCCCTTTGGGCAGATAACGCCACATTCGATCAAATTGGATATTCAAACAGGTGTAACAGCGTCAAATTATCGCTTTTCACAATACCATGCAAGGAAGCGAAGCTTCTGAGGTTTTCTGTTTACCGCCCTCTCAGCGGTAAACAAAAAATTAAAATTCTCTCTGCGTTCTCTGCGACTTTGCGGTGAATAATTAATAGAAGTTTATTTGTTGTCTGAAGCAGCTGATAGTTAAGTTTTTTGAAAAAGGAGAATTACCTATGGACCCATCTCTTCTTATCCCTACACCGGATTCCATACCGGTTCAATGGGGATGGCTTCATTTTTTCTTTATTTTGACATTTGTTCTCCATCTTTTGTTTATGAATGCAATGCTGGGAACCGGCATCATCGCACTTGTCAAATCCCTTAAAGGTACACGGCAGGATTTATCTATAGCAAAAGAGATTAGCCTGAAATTACCCTATACTATTGCATTTACCATAAACATGGGTGTTGCCCCCCTGCTTTTCATCCAGGTTCTTTACGGAAATTTTATATATACAAGCTCGGTACTTATGGGATGGTACTGGCTGTCGATAATCGGGATATTGATTATCGCCTATTACAGCGCATACCTGTTTGATTTTAAATTTGATACACTCGGATCAGCCAGAAGCGTCTTCGTTGCCGTTTGTGTCATACTAATGCTTTTGACTGCTTTTTTATTTACGAGCAATATCACCTTAATGCTAACACCGGAAAAGTGGACCCGGTATTTTTCCAATGCTGGCGGTACTATTTTAAATCTTTCCGAACCCACGCTGATCCCGAGATATTTACACTTCGTCTGCGCATCAATAGCTGTCGGTGGCCTTTTTCTGGCAATTGTCGGCAAGATAAAGACCAAAATAAAGGCCGAAAAAGGAAACGGCAATTTTGAAGAAATGATCTCTTCGGGCATGAAGTGGTTTTCATATGCAACCCTGGTTCAGGTTATCATCGGTTTCTGGTTTGCGGCCTCTATTCCCAATGATATTATCCTTTTATTTTTGGGAGGCAGCAGCTTTGCAACGTTGCTGTTTTTTTCCGGTCTTACCGGTGCCGGCGCTGCATTATTCTTCGGATTTAATAAACGGGTCTGGCCGTCAACAGGTGCGGTTGTTTTTACCATTATTGTAATGGTTCTTATGCGTGATATGGTTCGAGCAGCTTATCTTAATCCATATTTTACACTTTCGGATCTTAAGGTTGAACCACAGTACTCACCCATGATTATTTTTATAGTCACCCTGATAGCAGGCATCGGCTTGATCGGATACATGTTGAAGCTGGCAACAAAACAAAAGGAGGTATCCTGATATGAATTACCCGGTATGGGAACTATATTATACCGGCGGCGGCCTCCTTATAGCCCTTATAGCGGTTGTGCATGTGTATGTAGCACATTTTGCTGTGGGTGGCGGCCTGTTTCTGGTATTGACCGAAATGAAAGGGCTTAGGGAAAATTCGCCAGCTATTCTGGAATACACTCGAAAGCACAGCAAGTTCTTTCTTCTGGTGACCATGGTTTTTAGCGCTGTCACCGGTGTGGGAATATGGTTTACTATTTCCCTGCTCAGTCCCGCGGCAACATCCATTCTCATACATACCTTTGTATTCGGCTTTGCCACAGAATGGGTCTTTTTCACATTGGAAATCGTTGCAATTTTTATATATTTTTACACTTTTAATAAAATAGATAATAAAGCACACCTCATAATCGGATGGATCTATGCCGTTTCCGCCTTGATTTCCCTTGTTTTGATCAACGGTATCATTGCCTTTATGCTCACCCCTGGTGACTGGCTTGAAACCCGTAATTTCTGGGATGGGTTTTTCAACCCCAGTTTCTGGCCATCCATGTTCTTCCGTATAACCATCGCTCTTGTTCTGGCCGGGATATTCGGTTTTATCACCGCTGTTTTTATAAAGGATACGGATTTCAGGGAAAACATGATTCGGTATTGTGCCAAGTGGCTGCTTTTTCCGTTTATATTTATGGTTTTGTTTGCCTGGTGGTATTTTGCTGCTCTCGGCGATGCTCCAAAAGCGATGATTTTAGGCCGCTCACCGGAGCTCATCCCGGTTACTAAAATTTTTGCAGCGGTTCTTCCGGTTTTATTTATCGGCGGTCTTTTAATGGCTATCCGCCTGCCCGGCAGTGTTAAGAAATATATGGCATTTGTTATTCTTCTCATCGGACTTGTCTATATGGGTTCGTTTGAGTGGATCAGGGAGGCAGGTCGCAGGCCATATCTTATTGTTGAGCATATGTATTCAAATTCCATAAAAATTGAGGATGAAGCTAAGATAAATAAGCAGGGATTGCTTAGTACAGCCAAATGGGTAAAGCATAAAGAAATAAATAATGACAACATTTTTGAAGCCGGCCGAGAAATCTTTAAACTTCAGTGTATCTGTTGCCATAGTGTTGATGGGCCTTTAAACGACATTCTTCCTGTGACTAAAAAATTTACGGTTTTTGGCATGGATTCACAGCTAAACGGCCATGGAAAGATAAACGATTATATGCCAAGGTTTATGGGCACACGAATTGAACGTCTGGCACTTTCCAGATATATCGTAGAAAAGCTGCACAAAAAGACGGAAACCCCGGCAAAGGCGCCTATAAAAGAATTGGCAATTAACATTCCTCCTTTTGATAAAAAATCGGATGAATACATACTTCTTGCATGGAGTAACTTTGGAATGCACCGCATTTCCGATAGCGATTCCTGGTGGATGCTGTCGCCGCCTGGTAATGATATTTCCGCCCAGCTCATACGCAGAGGGGAAACCCCTGAAATTGTCACAGAAGGGGTCGAGCTGACCTACAAGGTTGAGCCTGGATTCGAATATCCTTCCAAGCATGTAAACTTCTGGGACTATGCACAAAATTTTTTCGGGAAGAAACTGCCCCCTGATATCGGAGTTACCGGCTACGGGCTGAAAGGAAAGATGAAACTTGCCAAAGAAAATCCGGCGTTTGTAGCTGATCGTATTCCGGTAGTCCCGTATTCCGATGACAAGACCTTCAACCCTTATCCTCTCTTTACCATCGAAGCAAGCGACAAAAACAGTGGAAAAATCCTGGCACGAACCAGGGTTGTTGCACCTGTTTCCACGGAAATGGGATGTAAAAACTGCCACGGAGGAAAATGGCGCATGGAGGATGTAGCGGGACTTTCAGATGAGACTGCCGGAGACATTCTGGCCGTGCACGATAAAATAAGTAAAACCGAATTGTTGAAGATGGCCAAAAAAGGAGAGCCTGTGTTATGTCAATCCTGCCATCCTGATTCGATTTTAGGCACAAAAGGAAAACCTGGTTTGTTGAACATCTCTGCAGCTATTCATGGTTTCCATGCCAACTACCTTACTAAAAGAGAAGTGGGTGCATGCCATGCCTGTCATCCTTCATCACCGGACGGCCATACACAATGCTTAAGGGGGATACATAATGAAATCGGTCTTGATTGCACAAGCTGTCATGGAAACCTTGAGGATCATGCATTAAGCCTTCTTATGGCGGAAGAAAAAGCCGGGAAAAAGAGCGCCAAACGACTAATGAAGCATCTTGCCCCGACCCGGGTCGATTCAACAAGCCAGATTAACCCGAGAAGCCCATGGATCAACGAACCCGACTGCTTGAATTGTCATATTGATTTTAATCAACCTGAGACCGACGAAACCTTTAATCTGTGGACAAAATCGACTGATCAGCTTTTTCGTTTGCGCACGGATGATGCCGGAATCATGTGCCAGGCATGCCACGGAAGTACCCATGCCGTGTATCCTGCAACCAATATCTATGGCAATAAAAGGGATAATATCCAGCCGCTTCAGTACCAGGAAAACCCTTATCCCATAGGTTCAAATAAAAACTGCAAGGTGTGTCATACAATCGATATGGAT
>JAUWOH010000182.1 GCA_030612225.1 Desulfobacteraceae bacterium | reverse complement strand
TAATTCAAGGGCATGAAGTTCCGCTGCAATTGCTTTTTCATATTTTCCGTTAACAAAATAACTTTCGGCAAGGGTGTCTAAAATATGCGGTGCCTTAAGTAAGGTTACGGCTTTTTTTGAGAGTTTTAAAGCCCTTATGGAGTTGCGAAAACTTAAGTCTTCACATGTTGCATAAAGCCAGGCAAGATTATTTAAAACATGCGGATTATCAGGATTAAGGGCTATTGCTTTTTCGTATGCCTGTTTTACTCCGTTATAGTTATTTGCATTATAATAAATATCACCAAGAGTCTGGTAAAGATTCGGGTCGTTAGGTGATTTTTCGAGTTCTTTGAATATGATTTTTTCAATAAAATGATTGCTTAGCTGCTTTCCTGCTGCACCAAAATTCAGGCTGTAGCCGATGATCCCTACTAATATAAGTGCTGCAAAATAAACTGCTATACTTTTATGTATCTTCCTGTCATGCCGTACAATAAATGTTCTGTCTGCTTCACACTTCTCAAGATAACCTATCCTCTCTGTTATGCTGAAATGGTGCCAGTTTGGTCTGTCCGGAGACTGTCCGCTTGTTGCGGTAATCTTATTAAATGTTGAAATTAAGGGTTTTGCAGTATCAAACAATGTATATACATAACAGTCAGCCTGGCGTTCGAAGTTACGCATAAAATACCCAAAAACATAACGGAAATAGATTAGAAAAATACAAATCTCAGCTATGCTGAATATGATTGAGGTCGCAGTAGTCCGATTTAAACCCATGCCGGTTATAATTTTAAGCACAGGTTCTGTAAAAAGAATAAAATAAATAATCAGGTCATAAAGGGCATATGATAAAAGCATGTAGCCTGCAAAAAAGACAAGATAAAATATAAGATGCTTTCTTTTTATATGCCCGATTTCATGGGCAATAACGGAATCAATCTCATCAGGTTCCAGAAAATTAAGAAGAGGGCCGGTGACGAGAATGTAACGGAATTTTTTAACAAGTCCCATAACACCTGCAGTAATCATCCTGCTTCCGAATGCCGGCCAATATAATATGTTGGCATATTTTAAGCCGGCTTTTTTGCACAGAAATTCGATCCGACTTCGATCAGGCCCATTTTCAAGTGGTTTACATCTCCAGAATTTCTGGATAATAGCCGGTCCGATTATGGCAATGGCAAAAAGAAAAATCAAAAAATAGATAACCTGACCTTCGGTGGTTGCAAGAAGCTGTTTCGGAAGTTCAAATGGCAATGAATTAATAAAATCCAATATTCCTGATAATAAAAGCCAAGGCAAGAGCACTGGAATTGAAAATGAAATGTTTGACCATACATATGACTGCCTGGAATCGTCGGTTTTGAAGAGCATCCTGTATGATTTATGAGCAGAAGCCCAAATAATGGAAAGGTAGCAAATAAAGATTCCAAGAAAAAAAAGTGCAGTAAAAGTGGGAAATGCCGAAAAAACAGGCAGGTTTATAAAAAATGAGGGAAGGTTAAGACCGTAAATGTTAATGCCAAAAAGCAGGATTGACGCTATGGACTGTCGGGTCATTATTGCATCGAATTTATAAACCAGGAAAGAAAATTTGTTTTTTGAAATCTGTTTTTCGAGCTTGTGAAATTGAAGACGGGTAATGGAAGCAAATATAAAAATAAGGCAAAAAAATAAAAATAAAGTTTCAAAGGGGCCGAAATTTGTTTTTTCCGGAGGCTGATAAGTAGTATAAATGAGAAGTACAACAATGAAATAAATAAAATTAGCAAACATAATACAGCCCTAGTTATTTACCTTACAAAAATGATCGGAGACCCTGATATACCATGGAATCGCAAAATAATTAGACACCAGGTCGGTCTGGGTTAGAAGGTTCAGGGTTCCCCGTTCAAGGTTAAGTGCTACGCTTTTTTTCCTTACTTATTGATTCCATTGGATTAATGCCATGGAAAGATAAACCTCAGAACTTCTGAACCTTTGAACCGTGAACGGGTTTATTTTTTGTAATATCTTTCTTTTTCACTGTAAATGCACCCACAGTACTGCTGGCGATATAATCCGATGCTTTTCGATTCTTCGATTCCGTTCTTCCAGCCGGTTCTAAAATCCTGGTAATAAAACTTAACTCCGACACTGCTGCCGATTGACTCACCCATCGATTTTATTGTGTCATGTTTTTGGAATTTACTGTATAAAAGGGTACTGGTGAAATAATCAAACCTGCCGCGCTTTGCGACAAGTGCGGTAGATCGGAGGCGTTCATGATAACAATATGTGCATCTATTGGATTCTCTGAATGCTACATTTTGGATAAAACCTTCCAGATCGTAACCTTCCTGATAAATTACACGAAGATCTATTTTATTTGCATAAAATTCCAATGTTTCCTGTCGTTTTAAACACTCTGTATAAGGGTGTATGTTATATCTGTAAAAATAGCCCATTACATCAAGGTCTTGTTCACGCAGGAATTTAACAGGATAAATTGCGCATGGAGCACAACAAATGTGAAGCAGAATTTTCAAATTCTTTCCCCAAAAATTGCGGTTCCGATTCGAACCAGCGTTGCCCCTTCTTCTATGGCAACCTCAAAGTCGCCTGTCATGCCCATTGAGAGTTCGTCCATGGCGACGTTGTGTATGGATTCTTTGCTGATTTGATCTCGCAGGCTGCGAAGGTTTTTGAAAAAAGGCCTGACTTTTTCAGGTGCGTTGAAAAAGGGGGGCATGGTCATCAGTCCTTTTATGGCTAAATTTTTTAAATCACTGATTTCTTTTACCAGGTTCAGCGTATTTTGGACCGAAACACCTGATTTTGAGGATTCATCAGCAACATTTACCTGTATAAGGATATTTTGGATTTTATCTGTTTTTTTTGCCTGTTTATCGAGTTCAATGGCAAGTTTTAATGAATCAACAGAGTGTATTAAGTCAAAAATTCTAACAGCATATTTTGCCTTATTTGTCTGAAGATGACCGATAAAATGCCAGGATACTGGATATGAGGAGAGATCGTTGAATTTGGTTCTGGCTTCCTGAATATAATTTTCACCAAGAATGTCAGCTCCGGCATCAATAGCTTTTTCAACTGTTTCTGCAGGTATGGTTTTACTTACAGCAACAAGACGGATAGTTTCAGGATTCCTTCCCGATGAAACAGCGGCCTGCTTTATGCGATCCATCACACTTTCTAAATTATTTTTCAAAATACGTATTCCTTAGTTATAACCGTTCACGGTTCAGAGGTTCAAGGTTCACGGTTAAAGGTTAAACTGATTTAGGGTGGGATATGACATATACTCCTAACCCTGAACGATGAACCCTTGAACGGTGAACCAGTTACTATCAAATAAACCCTTTTTGACCGAGGAACAGAAGAATTTCTTGTGCAGCTTCATTGGGAGTAATATCGGTCGTATTGATACTTACCTCCGGCGATGCCGGTATTTCATAAGGATCGTCCACACCGGTGAAACCTTTAATCAGTCCTGCCCTGGCCTTTGCATACATACCTTTCCTGTCTCTCTTTTCGCAAGTCTCTATGGGCGTTGAAACATGTACTTCGATAAAGCCGCCATAAGATTCTATTGTCGAACGTATTTCTGAGCGAGTCGATTCATAAGGTGCAATAGGAGCGCATATGGCTATGCCCCTGTTTTTTGTAATCTCACTGGCTACAAAACCTATGCGGCGAACATTGATGTCTCTGTCCTCTTTAGTGAATTTTAAATTACTCGACAGGTTCCGACGAACAATGTCTCCATCAAGAAGGGTAACCGGCCGGTCTCCTATTTCAAGAAAACGGGAAAATAGAACCTTTGCAACTGTAGATTTGCCCGCACCTGAAAGTCCGGTTAAAAAAACGGTAAATCCTTGTTTCTGTGGCGTAGGATAAGCTTTTCGAAGTTCATCAACAACTTCAGGAAAAGTAGCCCATTTAGGAATTTGCCTGCCCGTTAGAATCCTTTCCCGGATATCTGAGCCGGTTAGGGATATGGTTTTTGACCCTTCAGGCACTTGATCAACAAAGCTGTATTCGTCTTCAAAGGGAAGATAGACCATTTCACCAAATGAAATAATCTTTATATCGATTTCCTTGGAATATTCATCTGTCAGTTTTTGGGCATCATTGCTTTTATAGAAAGACTTTCCGTTTTTATCGCGGCCGGGCCCTGCATGGTCATGGCCTATAATAAAATGAGTGCATCCATAGTTTTTCGAAATGATCGTTTGCAAAAGGGCTTCCCTTGGGCCTGCCATGTGCATTGCAAGTGGAAGGAGATTTAAAATAAAAGAATCAGGCGGATAGTGACGGGTGACTTCACGGTAACATCTGACACGGGTATAATGATCAAAATCTCCGGGTTTAGTCATGCCTGCAATGGGAAGAATGAGAAGATTCGCCTTTGCCTGTTGCATGGCTTTAATGGTCAGTTCGTACTGTGGTCGATGAATAGGTTGTGCTGTCTGAAATCCAACTACATGTTTCCATCCCATCCTTTTGTAGATATTTCTGATTTCCTGAGGTGTAAGACGAAGCTGTTTGAAGTCGAAGTGAAGGGGCAGACTAAGAATTTCAAGAGAGCCGCCGATATAAAAGTTGCCCGCTTTTTTATAAAGTTGTTGTACACCAGGATGACCCTGGTCTGAGGTGCCGAAAACCTGCAGGGCTTCTTTTTCAACTTCCACAGCCCAGATCTCTTCGATTTCCATGATGGCCAGAAGAAATCCTTCAGGATCTCTTAATGCAACGGACTGGCCTGCTTCAAGAGATTTAGCCTTTGTTTCTGAAATATCCAGGCAAATCGGAATAGGCCACAAGTCGCCGTTTTGAAGCCGCATGCGATCTAATACAGATTCATAATCAGTTCTTGTCATAAAACCTTTTAAAGGTGAAAAAGCGCCGGTTGCCAAAAGCTCAAGGTTGCAAAGCTGACGGTCGTTAAGAGTAATGTCCGACAAATTAAAGGCAACATCTTTTAGAATAGTTTGGCGTTTTTCATCGACAAGAAGATTTACAAGGGAGCCGCCATGGGGTTCTATGGTTTCAGTATTTTTCATATTATTTGTAACCAGTTATTGTAGTAATGTTATTATTTGTCTTAATTGCGCATCTATTCAAATAGGACTATTTACGAGGCCATCAATAGTTAACACGTTCTATTTTTAGAATAAATAACATTGTTGCAAGGGTCAAGATTTAATTGTAAAAACATTACTACTTGTTAGAGACTCCGGCCTGCTCAAAAGTTAGCATATCCGTAAAAATCTTTATTGCTCCTTCAATAATTCCCATTGCCAGTGCACCGCCGCTGCCTTCTCCAAGACGCATGCCAAGATCGAGAACAGGTTCAAGACCCAAATACTGCAACATGGCACGATGGCCGGTTTCTTCAGAGCAGTGCCCGGCAAAAAGATAGTCGGTAACATTAGGGGAGAGTGAATGAGCAACAAGTGCCCCGGCTGTGGAAATAAACCCATCAATTACCACAGGACGTCCATGATATGCCCCGGCCAGAATGCACCCGCTAATTCCGCCGATTTCAAATCCTCCGAGCTTTGATAGAACGTCAAGACCATCTTTTATGTCGGGTCGGTTTACATCAATCCCTTTTTGAATTACTTCCTGTTTTTTTAAAAGACCCTGGTCATCAACACCTGTTCCCCGTCCAACCATTTCTTCAAGGGCAGTTCCAGTAAATACTGTCCCGATGGCCGCAGAAGGTGTTGTATTTCCGATTCCCATATCACCTGTGCCAAGCAAATCTATCCCTTTTTTGAACAGATCGGTGGCAAGCTGAAACCCTGTCAGGATAGATTGTTCAGCCTCTTTCCGGGACATTGCCGGTCCTCGGGAAAGGTTGGCCGTTCCCTTTGCTACTTTATGGATAAAGAGACGATCTTCTCCATTTAATGAAACAGGGTCCAGATCAGTAATTATACCCATATCAACCACAAAAACGTCTGCATTAACCTGCCCTGCAAGAATATTGATACCTGCTCCGCCATTTAAAAATGTTTTGATCATTTCGCCTGTTACTTCCTGGGGGTATGCGCTGACACCTTCTTCAACCACCCCGTGGTCTCCTGCCATAACCAAAAAAGCTTTGCGATTTATGGAAGGTTTTAATGTTTTACAGATACCGCATATTTTCTCTGAAATGTCATGGAGCCTTCCAAGTGCACGGGTGGGCATTAAAAGCTGCGATGTTCTCTCTTTCGCTTTTTCAACCCATTTTTCATCAGCAGGTTTAATACCTTTTACGATTTCTTTTAATGTAATAGTGTCGGTTCCCATTGTTTTTTACCTCCGTTTAATTGAGCTTATGGTTACTCAGGGCTTGCCCAAAAATAAAAAATCCCCAAGCGTTAAACGCTTGAGGATTTGCCATCTCCTCAATACTAAACCTCATGGCAGGTCTTCTGACTTACGGATCGTTCTACTTTCTGCACCTTCCC